>JBOGZD010000013.1:0-36102 GCA_050697155.1 Solirubrobacterales bacterium
GCGATCCGGCTGCTCCCGGACGTCGCGAACCTTCCCCTGCGGCTGCCCAGCGTGTTGGCGAAGTCGGCTGCCTCGCTCGACGTGCTCTCGGGCGGCCGGGTCGAGCTCGGCCTCGGGGCCGGCAGCTTCTGGGAGGCGGTCGAGGCGATGGGAGGGCCGCGGCGGACGCCGAGGGAGTCCGTCGACGCGCTGGAGGAGGCGATCGCGATCGTGCGTGGCTTCTGGTCGGGCGAGCGCTCGGTCACCGTCGAGGGCGAGCACTACCGGGTCAAGGGCGCGAAGCCGGGGCCGCAACCGGCGCACCCGATCGGCCTCTGGATCGGCGCCTACGGCCCGCGGATGCTCGGGCTCACCGGCCGGCTCGGCGACGGCTGGCTGCCGAGCCTGGGCGAGCACTACCTGAGCCCCGAGGACGTGCCGCCGGCGCATGAGAGGATCGACGAGGCGGCCAAGCGGGCGGGACGCGAGCCCGCCGACGTGCGGCGCGGGGTGAACGTGATGGCGCTCGACGGGGACGAGGCCGGCTGGGCGGAGCAGCTCGTGCGCATCGGTTCCGAGCTTCGCTTCGAGGTGCTGCTCGTCGGCCCCTCCGAGGAGGACCCGGTGGGCTCGATTCGCAGGCTGGGCGAGGAGGTCGCCCCGCGGGTGCGCGAGTCGCTCGGCTGAGCGCCTCGGCCGGGCTGCCGCGCTTCGCCGTCTAAGCTCATCCGGCGATGTTCGACCAGCTCTCAGACCGCCTGCAGGCGACGCTCTCCGACGTCCGTTCGCGCGGCAAGCTCACCGAGGCCGACGTCGACGCGGCGATGCGCGAGATCCGCCTCGCGCTGCTCGAGGCGGACGTCAACTTCAAGGTCGTCAAGTCGTTCACCGCCCAGGTCAGGGAGCGCTGCCTCGCCGCCGGGGTGCTCGACGCGCTCGACCCCGGCCAGCGGGTGGTGAAGGTCGTCGACGAGGAGCTGGCGGCGCTGATGGGAGGCGCGAGCCGCGACCTTGCCTTCGCGTCCAGCGGGACGAGCGTGATCCTGCTCGCCGGACTCCAGGGATCGGGCAAGACCACGGCCTGCGCAAAGCTCGCCAAGCACCTGGCCAAGGAGGGCAAGTCGGTGGCTTTGGCGGCGTGCGACACGCAACGGCCGGCGGCGGTCGATCAGCTCGCCACGGTCGGCAAGGGCGCCGGCGCCACCGTCTACCAGCAGGGCACCGATCGCGACCCTGCGGACATCGCCGAGTGGGCGCTGGGCCAGGCGCGCGGCGCCGGCACGGACGTGCTCATCGTCGACACGGCCGGCCGCCTGCACATCGACGAGGAGCTGATGGACCAGCTCGCCGCGATCCGCAAGCGGACCAAGGCCCACGACGTGCTGCTGGTGCTCGACGCGATGACCGGCCAGGACGCCGTCAACGTCGCCGAGGCGTTCGCCGAGCGGGTCGAGTTCGACGGGGTGCTGCTTACCAAGCTCGACGGCGACGCCCGCGGCGGCGCCGCGCTCTCGGTCAAGGCGGTGACGGGCAAGCCGATCCTCTACGCCTCGACCGGGGAGAAGCTCGAGCAGCTCGAGCGCTTTCACCCCGAGCGGATGGCGAGCCGCATCCTCGGCATGGGCGACGTGCTCTCGCTGATCGAGAAGGCCGAGTCGGTCTCCGACGCAGAGCAGGCCGCCGAGCTCGAGCGCAAGATCCGCAAGCAGGAGTTCACGCTCGAGGACTTCCTCACCCAGATGCGCCAGGTGCGCCGGATGGGCCCGCTCCAGAACGTGCTCGGGCTGATGCCCGGGATGGGCAAGGCGATGAAGCAGATCCGCGAGGTGAACATGGACGAGCGCGAGCTCGACCGGCTGGAGGCGATCATCCTCTCGATGACCCCGGCCGAGCGCGCCGATCCGACGACGATCGACGGCTCGCGACGCAAGCGAATCGCCAAGGGCTCGGGGACCACGATCCAGGCGGTGAACCAGCTCGTCAAGCAGTTCGCCCAGATGCGCAAGATGATGGCCCAACTCTCAAAAGGAAAGGTGCCTGATCCGCAGCAGCTCCTGAAGGGAATGCGATGACCATGCGCTCGGCCCGCGGGTCCTGGAGGAGCGTGGTCGCTAACCTGCCCTGCCTCAGATGGCTGTACGAATTCGGTTGAGAAGGGTGGGTTCGCGCAAGAACCCCAACTGGCGGATCGTGGTGGCCGACAAGCGCTCGCCCCGGGACGGGCGCACGATCGAGACGATCGGCAACTACAACCCGCAGGCCGATCCCTCGCTGATCGTGATCGACGAGGATCGGGCGCGCCACTGGCTCGACCACGGCGCTCAGCCCACGCGCACGGTCGCGACCCTGCTCCGGACCAAGGGAATCGCTGCCACCGGCTCCTAGGGTGCGGCGACCGGCCTCGGATGCGTGACCTGGTCGAGTTCCTGGTTCGGGCGCTTGTCTCGGAGCCCGACGCCGTTCGCGTCGACGAGCTCAACGAGAACGGGGACATCGTGCTCGAGGTCCGGGTTGCCCCCGATGACCTCGGACGCGTGATCGGACGCGAGGGCAGGGTCGCGAACGCCATTCGCACCCTCGCCAAGGCAGCGGCGACGATCGAGGGCGGCCGGGTGATGGTCGAGATCGTGGAGGACTAGATGGCCGATTCCCAATCGGCCATCTAGCGGCAGCGGCGGGAGGGCTGCCTTGCGGATCGACGTCTTCACCCTCTTCCCAGACTGGTTTGACTGGTTCGCCGGGCAGCGTCACGTCCGCAATGCGCTGGAGCGCGGCTCGGAGCTTCGCTTCTTCAACTACCGCGACAGCACCCCGCTGACCGGCGGCCAGGTGGACGACGCGCCCTACGGCGGCGGTGCCGGGATGGTGCTCCGGGTCGACGTGGTCGATGCGGCCCTGCGCGCCGCCTACGGCGACGACCCGGGCGCGGCGCGGGTCGTGCTGCTGACGCCGGGTGGGCGCCAGCTCGCCGACGCGCTGGCCGGCGAGCTGGCCGGCGAGCCGCATCTGGCCCTGCTCTGCGGACGCTACGAGGGCGTCGACGAGCGCGTGCGCGAGCATCTCGCCGACGATTCGGTCTCGGTAGGGCCCTACGTGCTCTCCGGCGGCGAGCTGGCGGCGATGGTGCTCGCCGACGCGGTTATCCGCAAGCTGCCGGGCGCTCTCGGGCACGAGCTCTCCGCCGTCGAGGAGTCGTTCTCGGAGGCGCTAGAGGGAGGGCCGGAGTATCCCCACTACACGCGCCCGGCCTCCTATCGCGGCTGGGACGTACCCGACGTCCTGCTCTCGGGCGACCACGCCAGGGTCCGCGAATGGCGCCTCGAGCAGAGCCGCAGGCGAGCGTAGATTGGCGAGGTGACGCAGCCGGCCTGATTCGCCCTCCAAGTCGGCCGCTTAGAGCCTGCTTACTGAGGAGTTGTCTACTATCTGACGCCCGCGGGCGCCCCGGACCGGAGCCCGCTTTTTCAACGTCTTCGTCCTCGACCCGGCGATCCCTTGAGCACGATCATCGACGACATCGAGCGCCGCCAGATGCGCGCGCGCACGCCCCGCTTCGACCCCGGCGATCGCGTCCGCGTCCACTTCCAGGTCGTCGAGGGGACCCGTCGCCGCACGCAGGTCTTCGAGGGCATCGTCATCGCCCGCCGCGGCAGCGGCGCCCGGGAGACGTTCACCGTCCGCAAGCAGTCTTTCGGGGTCGGCGTCGAGCGGACGTTTCCCGTGCATTCGCCCAAGATCGAGCGGCTCGAGGTGGTCGCCCGCGGCGATGTCCGCCGCGCGAAGCTCTACTACCTGCGCGACAAGGTCGGGAAGCGGGCGCGGGTCGCCGAGCGCCGCTGGGGCATCGAGGACGAGCTCGTGCTCGGTGAGGCCGAGGAGCCGGACGCGATCGATTCCGAGGGCGTTTCCCAGGAGGAGGCCGAGACCGTGCCGCCTGCTGAGGAGGCTGAGGACGGCGAGGAGGCCCCGGAGGCCGAGGAGGGGCCGGCCGAGGAGGCCGAGGAGGGGCCGGCCGAGGAGCCCGCTGCGGAGGCTCCCGATGTGGAGGCTGGGCCCGCCGACGAACCCGCCGAGCACGATGAGGGGCCTGCCGAGCAGGCTCCGGCGGAAGAGGAGGCCGACGAGCCGGTCTCCGAGGAAGCTTCTCGCTGATCCCGAAGCCGACAACCGGCAGGGGCGCGCTGATCGAGATGGTGGTGATCGTCGCGCTGGCGATCGGGCTCGCGCTGGCGATCCAGCAGTGGTTCGTCAAGCCCTTCCAGATTCCTTCGGGTTCGATGATTCCCACGTTGGATATTGACGAGCGCGTACTCGTCAACCGGTTCAGTCACGTGATGGGTGGGGACCCCGACATTGGCGACATCGTTGTCTTCAATCCGCCAGTTACGGCGGAGATGGACTACAGCGGTCCCCGATGCACCGCCATGCCCAACCGCCCCGACACGGTGTGCCCGGAGCCGGATCCGAGAAAGTCGGATGACAACTTCATCAAGCGTGTGGTGGCTGGACCGGGCGACCGCCTTCGGATCGAGAACGGACATCCGGTCGTCAACGGCGAGATCGCGGAGGAGAACTTCATCCGCCCGTGCCGCGGACTGGGTGATTGCAATCTACGGGAGGAGATCACCATTCCACCCGACCACTACTTCATGATGGGCGACAATCGTGGGGCGAGCCAAGACAGCCGTTTCTGGGGACCCGTCCCCCGAGACTGGATCATCGGCGAGGCCTTCTTCACCTACTGGCCGATCGACAAGGTCGGCCTCTTCTAAGCGGACCGATGGGCGCACCCGGGCCGCCGTCGCCCGGCGGCGGCGCCGGGCGGCGAAGCTGTTTCGCTTCGATCGCGCGCTCGGCGCGCGCTTCGTCGCCGGGGCGGACGAGGCCGGCCGCGGGTCGCTCGCGGGCCCACTGGTCGCCGCGGCGGTGCTGATCGACTACGAGCGACTCAGCCTCCGCGACCGCCGCGCCCTCGGCGAGCTCGACGACTCCAAGCAGCGCACCGAGGAGGAGCGCGAGACGCTCTATCCGATCGTGATCAGGGCGGCCGAGCGGGTCGCGGTCACCGTCCGCTGCGTGCGTGGGATCGACGCCCGCGGCCTCCACGTGACCAACCTCGCGGCGCTTGCCCGCAGCCTGGAGCGGGTCGCGGTACCAGGCGGCGCCTGTCTCGTGGACGGCTTCTCGATCCCTGCATGCCGGGTCGACCATCGCGCGGTGATCGACGGCGACGCCCGCAGCGCCGCGATCGCCGCCGCCTCGGTTGTCGCCAAGGTGACCCGGGACCGCTACATGCACCGCGCCCACGGCAGCTATCCCGGCTTCGGCTTTCTCGAGAACGTCGGCTACTCGACCCCCGAGCACCGGGCGGCGATCATCGAGCGCGGCCCCTCGAGCCTGCACCGCCGCTCGTTCCAGTCGATCGCCTACAGCCAGCTCGCGCTGGCCGATCCCGAGGCTCCCTCAGAAGGCGTCGCGGATCCACTCGCAGTCGAGGATCCGGCCATCGAGGCCCAGCTCGACGCCGACGACGTCGAAGCGGATCGAGCCGAAGCGGGGTAGGCGGGGGGCTGAGGCGAGCCGGGCGCGGGCCAGGCGGCGCAGCTTGACCCGCTTCGCGCGCCCGACCGCGAGCGCCGGGCGCTCGGGGCCCCGTCGAGCGCCCACCCGAGCGGCCTTGACCTCGACGAAGACCAGCGCGCGTCCGTGCACCGCGACGATGTCGATCTCGCCGGCGATCCCAAGCTCGCGGTAGCGAACGCGGACGTTGCGCTCGAGGATGTCCAGCCCCCGGCGGGCGAGCATCTCGGCCGCGAAGTCCTCCGCGATCCGCCCGGCCGCAATCCTCGCCTGGGTCATCGATCCACGGTAGGGGCCGATTGCGGGCGGATGGCGCGCGCAGCGCAAGGTAAGGGTCGCGGCGCCGGTTGAGCCGTCGACGAACTCGACACCTTTCGCATGCAACCGGGCACGCCGCGGCGCCTACGGTCCGCCGATGCTCGCCACCGCCCGCACCTTCACCTTGCTCGGCGTCACCGCCCGCGAGGTTCGCGTCGAGGCGGACGTGCGCGGCGGGCTGCCCACGTTCGCCCTCGTCGGTCTGCCCGACCGGGCCGTACGCGAGTCGCGCGAGCGGGTGCGGGCGGCAATCGCCAACTCGGGTTTCGAGTTCCCCCAACGGCGGATCACCGCCAACCTCGCTCCGGCCGATCTGCGCAAGGCCGGCCCCGCGTTCGACCTCGCGATCGCCGCGGCCATCCTCGCAGCCTCCGATCAGCTCGCTCAGGACAGGCTCGAGGGCGTCGCACTGGCGGGCGAGCTCGCCCTCGACGGATCGATCCGCATCGTTCCCGGGGCGCTGGCGATGGCCGAGGCCGCACGCCGCGCCGGGGCTCGGGCGATCGCGCTGCCGGCGGGGTCGGCGGGCGAGGCCGCCCTGGCCGGTGGCCTCCGGGTGCTGCCGATCGATCGCCTCGACCAGCTCGCGACGATCGGAACCGAGGCCGAGCCCGGCCCGCCCGACCCGCCGCTGCTGGACGGCGACGGGCCGGCGGCGACCGGCTTCGACCTCGGCGACCTGCGCGGACAGCCCTACCTGCGTCGGGCGCTCGAGGTTGCCGCGGCGGGCGGCCACAGCCTGCTGATCACCGGGCCTCCCGGAGCGGGGAAGTCGATGGCGGCGCGACGGCTGCCGTCGCTGCTGCCGCCGCTCGACCAAGCCGAAGCGATCGACGCTTTGCGAATCGCCAGCGCAACCGGCCGCAGGCTCGAGCCCGAGCGGGCATGCTCGCGCCCGTTTCGGGCACCGCATCACACGATCTCGACCGCCGGGCTGGTCGGTGGCGGCTCGCCTCCCCGGCCGGGGGAGGTGACGCTCGCCCATCGCGGCGTGCTGTTTCTCGACGAGTTGCCCGAGTTTCGCCGCGACGCGCTCGAAGCGTTGCGCCAGCCGCTCGAGGAGGGTCGGGTCGAGATCGCCCGCGCCCGACACGTGCTCGACCTCCCGTGCGAGTTCCAGCTCGTCGCCGCCGCCAACCCATGCCCGTGCGGTCGGGGCCGGGACCACCCGGACTGCGAGTGCACGACGATCGCCGCCCGTGCGCACGCCGCCAAGCTGAGCGGGGCGCTCGCCGATCGGATCGACATCACGCTTCGGGTGAGCCAGCCGGATCCCGAGACTCTGTCCGGCCCGCCGGAGGAGAGCTCGGCGGCGGTCAGGGAGCGCGTGCTTGCGGCGCGGGAGCTTCAGGCCGGCCGCCTCGGGGTGGGGCGCGTGAACGGATCGTCCACCCCTGCGGAGATGCGCGCCCACTGCAGCCTCGACGACAGCAGTCGCCGCCTGCTCGCTCGCAGCGGCGCCGGTCCTCTGCTCAGCGCCCGCGGCCATGGACGGGTGCTCAGGGTGGCTCGCACGATCGCGGACCTCGCCGGCGCTGCGGAGCTCGGCTCCGATCACGTCTTCGAGGCGCTCGCCCTGCGACGGCCGCCGGCGTGAAGCGCGTGTGGACGATCGACGCGGAGGCGTCCGATTATCCCGGCCAGCTGGCCGACCTCGATCGGCTGGCGCCGCCGGTGCTCCACGGGGTTGGACAGCGCGATGCCGTCGCTGCGCTCGACGCCGACGCGACCGTGACCATCGTCGGCTCACGCCGCGCGAGCGCCTACGGACTGGGCGTGGCCGAGCAGATCGCCGCGGATCTCGCGGCATCGGGAGCGACGATCGTCAGCGGAATGGCGCTGGGCATCGACGCGGCAGCCCACCGTGGCGCGCTCGCGGGCGGCGGGCGCACGATCGCCGTGCTCGCCGGCGGCCCCGACGTGGTCTACCCGGCCCGCGAGTCCGGCCTGTACCGCCGGATCACCACCGACCAGGGGGCGGCGATATCCGAGCATCCCGCGGGCGTGCGCCCCCAGAAGGCCGACTTCCCGGCCCGCAACCGGATCATGGCGGCGCTCGCGCGCTTCGTGCTCATCGTCGAAGCGGCCGAGCCTTCCGGCTCGCTGATCACCGCCCGGCTGGCCCAGGGCCTCGGCCGCGAGGTGGGGGCCGTGCCGGGGCAGGTCGGGACCCGCGTCGCCACGGGCACCAACGGGCTGCTGCGTGACGGCGCGGCCTTCGTCAGCGGTGCTCAGGACATCCTCGACCGCCTCGCCGGCGTCGGCTCGACCTCGATCACCCGCGCCGGCCCGCCGCTCGACGAGGGCCTGCTGCGCGCGCTCGATCTGGTCGAGCGCGGCGCTCGCACGGCCGACGAGCTGGCCGTGGCCGCCGAGGCAGCGCCAAGCTGGGCCGCGGTCGCCCTCGCCCAACTGGAGCTCTTGGGCTACGTGAAGGCAGACAGCTCCGGCGCCTACGCCCGGACCACACTCACCCATCCGTAGGCCGACCGCGCACGACATATGCGCTCTAGGCTCCGGTTGTGGACGCCGACCGCCCGATCCGCGCCTGCCTCACGATCGCCGGGTCCGATTCCGGGGGCGGGGCCGGGATCCAGGCCGATCTGAAGGCCTTTGCCCGCTGCGGGGTGCACGGGATGAGCGCGATCACGGCCCTGACCGCCCAGAACACGGTCGGGGTGCGGATGGTGACCGCGGTCCCGCCGGGGATGATCGTCGCCCAGGTGGCTGCGGTCGCCGGGGACATCGGGGTTGACGCGGTCAAGGTGGGGATGCTCGGCGACGAGGCGACGATCGACGCGGTGGTCGAGGCGCTTTCGCTGACGGGCGAGGCGCCGGTCGTGATCGACCCAGTGATGGTCGCCGAGAGCGGGGCGGTCCTGCTCGAGCCCGCGGCGAAGGCGGCTTTGATCGAGCGCATCCTGCCGCTGGCGACGGTCGCGACCCCGAATCTGGCCGAGGCGCGGGAGCTCTCCGGGCTGGGCGAGCCGGCCTCGGCCGAGGAGCTCGGGCGCGCGATCCTCGCCCTCGGGCCGCGGGCGGTGGTGGTGACCGGCGGACACGCCGAGGACGGCGCCGACCTGCTGGTCGAGGACCACGGGTCGGTGCGGATCGAGGGCCCGCGCTACCCACCGGGCGCGTCGCACGGCTCCGGCTGCACCCACTCCTCGGCGCTCGCCGCGTACATGGCCCGCGGCGAGGAGCTCGCCGACGCCGCCCGCTGGGCCCGCGAGATCGCCTCGGAGGCGGTCGGCAACGGGCTGCGCGGGATCGGCGCGGGCGCCGGACCGGTCGACGTCTTCGGCCTCGCCCGCGGGTAGCCATAATTGACCCGATGAAGCTGGTGCGAATGCAGCCGGGGCGCGGCGACGTGCTGCTCGCCGAGGGTGACCCGGAGACCGAGGAGGACGAGGAGCGCCTCGTGGCCGAGTTTCGCCGCCAGCTCGAGCTCGGGATGTGGGCGGCGGTGCCGGTCGCCGACCGCGACCGCCACGACGCGGTGCTCGTGCGCGACTTCGACCAGGTCCCCCGCGACGCCGAGCGCGTCGTCTTCTTTCCCCAGGCCGCCGGCGGATGAGCCTGGACGACCGGCTGCCGCCGCTGTTTCGCCTGCGGCGACGATCCGAGCCGCGCCCGCCCGCCTGGGATCCGGGCCGGGAGCTGCGCGCCGAGCGGCGCGCCCGCGAGCTGCTGCGCTCGGTCGTCGGGGCCGAGGAGTACGAGATGTACCTCGAGCTCGGCTTCCTCAGCGTGCCCGGCGCCGGGGACCCATCGAGCGGCTATGCATACCTGCTCTATCCCCACCGGCCGATCGTCGCCTACGACCCCGGCACCGACGAGCTGCTGAGCGAGTACTGCGTCGGGTTCTGGGATCGCTCCGGGGACGGCGCCGGAGCCCGGCTGCCCGACGCGGACGACGTGCTGGCGAAGTGGATGACGCTGAAGGCCCGCGAGCGCGAGCTGATCTCGAGGGCGAACATGCACATCCCCGGACGCCAGGTCGACCCGGGGCAGGTGCGCCGCGACCTGATCCGGCTGCGCGAGTGGCGCGCGGTCCGCGGCCGCCGCCGGGGCTCCGCCGCGGGGAGCGCGGCGTGAGTGCCGACGGCCCCGCAAGCCCGCCGCGCCCGCGCTCGGCCGCGGTCTTCGACGGCCCCGAGCGCGCCGCCGCACGCGCCTACATGAAGGGGATCGGCTTCGACGACGACGCGCTCGCCCGCCCGACGATCGGGATCGCCAACACCTGGACCGAGGCGATGCCGTGCAACTACCACCTGCGCGGTCTGGCCGAGCACGTAAAGCAGGGGGTCCGCGCCGCCGGCGGCACGCCGATGGAGTTCAACACCGTCGCGATCTCGGACGGGATCACGATGGGGACCGCGGGGATGAAGACCTCACTGGTCAGCCGCGAGGTGATCGCCGACTCGATCGAGCTCACTGCGCGCGGCTACCAGTTCGACGCCCTGGTCGCGCTGTCGGCCTGCGACAAGACGATCCCCGGCTGCGTGATGGCGCTTGCCCGCCTCGACGTCCCCTCGGTGATGCTCTACGGCGGCTCGATCGCACCCGGGCGCTGGCGCGGGCGCGACGTGACGATCGGGGACGTGTTCGAGGCGATCGGCGCTCACGCGGCAGGGGAGATGTCGGACGACGACCTGCACGAGCTCGAAGGCGCCGCCAGCCCCGGCGCCGGCGCCTGCGCCGGCCAGTTCACCGCCAACACCATGGCCTGCGCCTTTGAGGCGCTCGGGATCTCGCCCGGCGGCTCGGCGATGGTCCCTGCCGAGGACGCCGACAAGGCGACGGTCGCCGAGCGGATCGGCGAGCTGATGATGCGGGTGCTCGCCGACGACCTGCGCCCCAGCCAGGTGATCACCCGCGAGTCGCTGGAGAACGCGATCGCCTGCGTATGCGCCTCGGGTGGCTCGACCAACGGCGTGCTGCACCTGCTCGCCGTCGCCCGCGAGGCCGGGATCGAGCTCGAGATCGACGACTTCGAGCACATCTCCAAGCGGACCCCGCTGCTGGCCGACCTGAAGCCGGGCGGCCGCTTCGTCGCCACCGACCTCTACCGCGCCGGCGGGGTGCCGCTGATCCTCAACCGGCTCGCGGAGGCGGGGATCCTGCACCGCGACGCGCTCACGGTCACCGGCCGCACGATCGGCGAGGAGGCCGAGGCGGCGAGCGAAACGCCGGGGCAGGAGGTCGTCCGCGCGCTCGCAGACCCGCTCAAGCCCGAGGGCGGCCTGGCGATCCTGCGTGGCAACCTCGCCCCCGACGGCTCGGTGGTGAAGCTCGCCGGGACCGAGCGCAAGGGACAGACCGGACCGGCGCGGGTGTTCGAGTCCGAGGAGGGGTGCTTCGGCGCGGTCAGGGAGCAGCGGATCGTGCCCGGCGACGTGATCGTGATCCGCAACGAGGGCCCCGCCGGGGGCCCCGGGATGCGCGAGATGCTTCAGGTGACCGCGGCGATCGTCGGCGAGGGCCTCGGCGAGGAGGTGGCGCTGATGACCGACGGGCGCTTCTCGGGCGCGACCCGGGGGCTGATGGTGGGACACGTCGCCCCCGAGGCCGTCAAGGGCGGGCCGATCGCCGCCCTGCGCGAGGGCGACCGGATCACGATCGACGTCGAGGCCCGCCGCCTGGAGGTCGATCTGCCGCAGGACGAGATCGAGCGCCGCGTCACCGCCTACGAGGCCCCCGAGCCGAGCTACGCCGTAGGGGTGATGGCCAAGTACGCCCGCACCGTGAGCTCGGCCTCCGAGGGCGCGGTCACGAGCTAGCGTCCGCCAGGAACGTCTCGAGCACCCGGTTGAAGCGCACCGGGCGCTCGGCCATCGGCAGGTGGCCGCAGTCTCCGAAGATCACGGTGCTCGAATTGGGCAGGCGGCTTCCGAACTCCGGCGCGTCGGCCGAGGAGACGATCCGGTCTTCGCGGCCCCAGACGATCAGGGTCGGGGTGTCGACCTGCTCGAGGCGGTCGAGGAAGTCGTAGCCCGCGAGGCTGGCGAGCGCATCGACGAAGCCGCGATCGCCGACCCCGCCCTCGAATACCTCCCAGAGCAGCTCCGGGCGCAGGTCGAGCGGGCGCTCGACCACGTTGCGGAAGGCGAGCTCGCGGGCGCCGGGACGCGTGAACGTTCGCGCCCGCGCCTTCACCACGTAGGGCGCCGCGGCGGCCACCATCCGCGCCGCCACCTCGGTCGGCCGGCTCCGAAGCCGCGCGCTCGAGACGCCCGCCGCCGACACCAGCGTGAGCTTTGAGAAGCGTTGCGGCGCGCCGATGGCCGCCTCGGCGGCGATGAAACCGCCCATCGAGCTGCCGACGATCGCGCAATCGTCGACCCCGACCTCGTCGAGGTACCGATACAGGAACTCGGCGTAGGCGGGGATCGAGATCGGCCACGGCGGCATGGAGGAGGCGCCGAAGCCGGGCAGGTCGGGTGCGAGGACCCGGAACTTGTGCGCGAAGTGGGGGATGTTCTCGAGCCAGTTCTGCCACGCCCCCGAGAGCCCGTGCAGGAGGACGAGCGCCGGCGCCCCGGCCGGGCCCATCTCGACGTAGTTCACCGGCGCGCTGTCCCCCGATGCCGTCCGCAGATGAGTGCGCCAGTCGATCCGCAGCCAGTCGGGGTCTGGGTTTCCGTAGGGATCCGGTCCCTCGGCGGGGGTGGGGTCGGGGAGCGCCGTTGCGCCGCGACGCCGGTTTGCGGGCTCCTCAGGCGTAGCCCATGCGCTCCAGGATCGGGATCTCGTGGATCTGCGGCGGCTGGAGGTGATCCCAGAGGATGCCGCGGGGGCGCTGGTACTCGCGCTCGACCTCGATCACCGCGCGCGGGGTCGCGATCAGGTCGACGGGCAGGTCGTGGTCGATCACGGCGAGGTTCTCGCGCAGGATCTGGATCGGGTGCACCGTGGTCGCGACCACCGTGTGGTCGTCGATCTTCCCGGCCTCGATCAGGAGGCCGTACTCGAGGTCGGAGTAGCCGCCCCCCTTGCCGATTCGCGCCCCCTTCAGGTTGACCCCGACCGAGCCGCAGAGGACGAGATCGATCTCCGGCAGCTCCTCGTCGGCGACCACCCGGCCGTGGCGAAGCGCCCCCTTGATCGTCGCCGCCTCGCGCAGCTGCTCGGCGGAGAGCCGGCGCGGGTCCAGCAGCCGGAAGGGGTGCGGGTCACGCAGCCGGGGCACCGCCATCACCACCCGCTTGCCGTCCTCGAGCGCCTGGCGCCGCGCATGGGTCTGGGGCGAGTCGGGGTTCGCCTTGATCGTGCGCGCCCGCTTCCAGGTCCGATGCCCGGCGAGCTTCTCGGCGGCGAGCTTCGCCCCGGCGAAGTTCGGGATCCTGCCCTGCGCCCCGGGAAAGCGGGACACTCCCTCGCGGTCCATCGCCTTCCAGACTGCCCTGCGAACCTGGTCCTTGGACCTCATCGGGACGCGGATACTATGCGCCCCGGTGGCCCCCGACCGGACCTCGCTCTCGCATCTCGAACCGCCCGCCGCAGACGGGGCGCAGGAGGCGGCTGCCGAAACCCTGCCCGACCGTCGTCCGAGCGACCGCATGCGCGAGCTGCTGCCGGCGATCGAGCCCGAGCGCAGGCTCGACGACTGGGGTCGCTCCGAACGGGTCGAGGGTGCGTTCGACCGCACCCTGATCGAGTTCTTCTACCGCTACTGGTTTCGGGTCGAGGCCGAGGGGATCGAGAACGTCCCCTCCGAGGGCGGCGCGCTGCTGGTCTCGAACCACGCCGGCGCGCTGCCGCCGGACGCGGCGATGATCGCCAAGGCGATCCGCGAGGAGCACCCGACTCCGAGACCGCTCTACCTCACGGTCGAGCACTTCTTCAAGGGCTATCCGGGCTTCTCGATGCTGATCCCCAAGGTCGGCGGGGTCGCCGCCCACCCCGCGAACGTCCACCGGCTGCTCTTCGACGAGCAGCAGCTCGTGCTCGTCTTCCCCGAGGGGCGCAAGGGGACCGAGAAGCTCTACAAGGACCGTTACCGCCTGCGCCGCTTCGGCCGCGGCGGCTTCGTCGAGGCGGCGATGCGCGCCGAGGCGAAGCTGGTGCCGCTGTGCGTGGTCGGCGCCGAGGAGGCGATGCCGGCGTTCGCCCAGCTCGGCTTCATGCAGCGGCTCACCGGGCTGCTCTACTTCCCGGTCACCCCGACCTTCCCGTGGCTGGGACCGCTGGGGATGCTCGCCTACCTGCCGGCGAAGTTCCGGATCCGCTTCCTCGAGCCGATCGACACCGTCGAGCTCGGCGGCGCCGACGCCGTGCACGACAAGGCCTTGGTGCAGACCGTCTCCCAGGAGATCCGCGCCCGGATCCAGGAAAGCCTGCACGGGATGGTCGCGAAACGCCGATCCGTGTGGCTCGGATGAGGGTCGCGGTCCGAGACCAGCTCGCCCCCGCCGTGCGCGACTCCGCGACCAAGCGCGTGCTGATCACCGGGCTGGCGAGCTACTGGGGCGCGAGGCTGGCGCAGGCGCTCGAGGGGTTCGAGCAGATCGAGGCGATCATCGGGGTCGACTCCCAGGAGCCGACCCGCGAGCTGGAGCGGACCGAGTTCGTCAAGGTGAGCAACCAGCACTCGCTGCTGCAGCGGATCGTCCGCGCCGCCGAGATCGACACGGTGATCGACGCCCGGCTGGTCGTCAACTCGATCGTCGCCCGGCCGCGCGTCGCACACGAGAACAACGTGATCGGGACGATGAACATCCTCGCCGCCTGCTCGGGCGTCGACTCGCCGGTGCGCAAGGTCGTGTTCAAGAGCTCGACCCAGGCCTACGGGTGCGAGCAGGACGACCCGGCGTTCTTCACCGAGGGGATGCGCCGCCGGCACCCCCCGCGGGCGATGCTCGAACGCGACATAGCGGACGCCGAGGAGGCGGTCGCCGACTTCTCCGACAAGCACCCCGAGGTCACGGTGACGACCCTGCGGATGGCGAACGTGCTCGGGCCCGACGTGCAGACGACCTTCACCCGGATGTTCGGGCTGCCGGCGGTGCCGATGGTGCTCGGCTTCGACCCGCGGCTGCAATTCGTCCACGAGGACGACGTCGTGCACGCGCTCGAGCACGCGGCCTTCCATCTCGTCCCGGGCGTCTACAACGTCGCCGCCGACGGCGTGCTGGCGCTCTCGGAGGCGATCTCCCTGCTCGGCAAGCGCGCGCTTCCGATCCTGCCGCCGTTCGGCACCGGGCTGATCGCCGGCCCCCTGCGGCGGCTCGGCCTGCGGATCCCCGACGAGATGGTCAACCTGATGCGCTTCGGGCGCGGGGTCGACAACCGCCTCTTCAAGGCCACGGGCTTCGACTACGACTACACCTCACGCGAGACCGTGGTCAAGCTCGGCGAGCACCTGCGGCTCGACCCGGTGATCCGCGGCCGCGAGGAGGGCTACCACTACGAGCGCGAGGTAGAGGAGTTCCTGCGCTGGAGCCGCCACGTGCGCCGCGAACGCGACGGCGAGGGCGTTGGCGCCGACCGCGAGCCGCTCGGCTTCTGAACGAAAACGTGCGTGCCGCCGGGATCTGAACCGGCGTTTGCACCGTAGGGTCTACTGAACGGCCGTCGAATCCGGCTTTCTACACTCTCTGAACCGTGGGGCGCAAGTTTCAGATAGCGATCGTGCTCGCGATCGCGGCGATGCTGGTAGCGGCGGTCGCCGCCTACGCGTGGGATTCATCGCGCTCGGATGAGATCGCCGAGGGGGTACGCGTGGGGAGCACGGACGTCGGTGGGCTGACCACCGACGAGGCGACCGATCTCGTCCGCCACGAGCTGGTCACACCGCTGCGAAAGCCGGTCACGGTCAGGTTCGAGGGGGTCAAGTACCGGCTCTCGGCCGAGAATCTCGAGGTCGAGGCCGATGTCGCCGGGATGGTCGACCGCGCGCTCGACGCGAGCCGCGACGGCGGACTGCCCGGCCGCCTCTGGCGCTACGCGACCGGGGGCGAGGTGACGGAGACGATCGAGCCCCGGGTCACGTACTCGACCGAGGCACTGGACGAGTTCGTCGCCAAGATCGAGGCCGAGGTGAACCGCGAGCCGATCGACGCGACGATCGAGCCGACCCCGACCTCGCTCGGCAAGGTCGACGGCCAGACGGGGGTCGCCCTGGTCGCCGACGAGCTTCGCTCCGAGCTCGAGACGCTCGTCCAGCGGCCCGATCACCGGACCGTCAAGGCGCCGGTGGAGACCCTGGAGCCCGAGGTGACCGCCGACGAGCTCGCCGAGGCCTATCCGACCTACGTGACCGTCGATCGCTCGAACTTCCAGCTTCGACACTGGCAGAACCTCGAGCTTGCCAAGACCTACACGATCGCCGTCGGCGCGATCGGCTTCGACACCCCGGCGGGCGTCTACAACATCCAGAACAAGGCGGTCGACCCGGCCTGGAGCGTGCCCGACTCCGACTGGGCCGGCGACCTCGCAGGGACCGTGGTCCCCGGCGGCGTGCCCGAGAACCCGCTCAGGGAGCGCTGGATGGGGATTTTCGACGGCGCCGGCATCCACGGCACCGACGACACGGGCTCGCTCGGCAGCGCCGCGTCGCACGGATGCATCCGGATGTCGGTGCCGGACGTGGTCGAGCTGTACGACCAGGTGGACGTCGGGACGCCCATCTATATCGGCGGTTAGGGCCTCCGGCTCGGGCGTCGCGGGGCCGCCAGGGGGAGAGCGGTGGCGCTTTCCTCTCGCATAGCGAGAGAAAGGCGCCAATGGCAGGCTTGGGCGGGGCTGCGGCGAACTCCCGGGCATGGCCATCCCCAGCGATGAGCTGAAGCTGGCGCCGGCGTGGGAGAACGCCCTGTCCGCCTTCCTACGTGACCTACATACACGGGGAGCGTCGCCGGCGACGATCCGCGCCTACCGCCGCGACCTATCGGAGCTGGGCGCCTGGGCTACCGAGCGCGGCCAGGACCCCGGCGCGCTCGTCTACCGCGACTTTCGGTCCTACGCCGCCGCGCTGTCCGAGCGTCGCCTCGCGAGGGCGAGCATCGCCCGCAAGCTCGCGGCCGCGCGCAGCTTCCACGAACACCTGGTCCACACCGGGGTCGCGGCGGACAACCCGGCGGAGCTGCTGCCGACGCCAAAGCGCGGCTCGCGCCTGCCGCGGGTGCTGGGACCTGACGAGGTCGCGGGGCTGCTCGACCGGATCCCGGCCCGGACGCCGCTCGAGGTTCGCGACCGGGCGCTGTTCGAGCTCGCCTACTCGTGCGGGCTGCGCGCCGACGAGATGATCGGGCTCGACCTCGGCGACGTCGACTTCGACTCCGAGACCGTGAGGGTGACCGGCAAGGGCAGCAAGACCCGGATCCTGCCGGTGGGCGAGCCCGCGCAGCGGGCGTTGCGCCGCTACCTGGAGGCGGCCCGGCCGGCGCTTGACGACGCCCGCCGCGCGGAGCCGGCGCTGTTCATCTCACGCCGCGGCCGGCGTCTCTCGCCATCCGACATCCGCCGCCGGCTTCAGAAGTGGGTGCGCGAGGCGGCCGTCGCCGGACGGGTCTCGCCGCACACGCTGCGGCACTCGTTCGCCACCCACATGCTCGAGGGAGGCGCCGACCTGCGCTCGATCCAGGAGCTGCTCGGCCACGCGAGCGTCGGCACGACCCAGATCTACACCCGCGTGGAGCCCTCACGCCTGCGTCGGGAGTACGCAAAGGCCCACCCGCGCGCATGAGCCTTCGCAAGTAGGGTTTCGTAGGAGGGAGCGCGGTGGAGACGAACGTCAAGGCGGTGGAGCTTCGCGAGCTCTGGCGCCGCTACAAGCTCGATGGGGATGAAAAGGCGCGTGAGCGGCTGGTGGTCGCCTACTCGCCGCTGGTCAAGTTCATCGCCGGCCGGATGGCCTCGGGGCTGCCCTCGCACGTCGAGGAGTCCGACCTGATCTCCTACGGCCTGCTGGGGCTGATCGGCGCGATCGAGCGCTTCGAGCCCGAGCGCGACATCAAGTTCGAGACCTTCGCGGTCGCCCGCGTGAAGGGCGCGATCATCGACGAGCTGCGCTCCCTCGACTGGGTGCCGCGCTCGGTCCGGGCGCGGGCGCGCGACGTGGAGAGGGCCCACCAGGCACTCGAGGCGAGGCTCGCCCGCGCCCCCACCGACGAGGAGATGGCGGACCAGCTCGAGCTCTCCGTCGATGAGTTCCAGGGGGTCCTGCTCGAGATCGCGAACTCCTCGGTGCTGGCGCTCGACGACCTCTGGACCTTCGCCGATCCCGAGGGGGGCAGCCAGATCTCGATCCTCGACACGATCCAGGACCCGGGCGCGGTCGATCCCGAGGCCGAGGCGCACGCGTCGGAGCTCAAGAGCCGGCTCGCCGATGCGATCGAGTCGCTGCCCGAGCGCGAGCGCCTGGTGATCGCCCTCTACTACTACGAGAACCTCACCCTGCGGGAGATCGGCGAGGTGCTCGGGGTGACCGAGTCGCGCGTCTCCCAGCTCCACACCAAGGCCGTGATCGGTCTCAGGTCGCGGTTTCCCCTTTAAGGGACTTAGGCCAGGATCGCCAACCGCGCCCTCGCGTTATAGATTCAGAGCATGCCCCACAAGCCCCCCGACCGCATCCGCAACGTCGCGCTTGTCGGTCACCGGGGCAGCGGCAAGACCAGCCTCGCCGAGGCGATCCTGTTCGAGTCGGGGGTCGTCAACCGGTTCGGCCGGGTCGAGGACGGCACCACCGTCTGCGACTTCGAGGAAGACGAGCAGGAGCGCGAGATGTCGATCGGCGCCGCGGTGACCTCGTTCGAGCACGACGGCCGCAAGGTGAACATGATCGACACCCCGGGCGAGCCGAGCTTCGTCGCCGACACGCTGACGGCGCTGCGGGTCGTCGACGCCGCAGTGTTCGTCGTCAACGGGGTGATGGGGGTCGAGGTGCACACCGAGCGCCTCTGGGAGCGGGCGGACCGCGAGGGCCTGGCGCGGCTGGTGTTCGTGAACATGCTCGACCACGAGCGAGCCGACTTCTTCCGCACCCTCGATTCGCTCAAGTCCGCATTCGGACAGCACGTGGTCGCGACCGAGATCCCGATCGGTTCCGAGCACGAGCTCCGCGGGGTGATCGACCTGATCGACATGAGGGGCTTCGTCTATGAGGGCGAGGGCCGTGACAGCGCGACGGAGGCCGAGATCCCGGAGGAGCTGCGAGAGCAGGCCGAGGAGTACCGCGAGAAGCTCATGGACGAGGTGGCCGAGAATTCCGACGAGCTCATGGAGCGCTATCTGGAGGGGGAGGAGATCTCCCACGAAGAGACGGTGGCGGCGCTCAAGAAGGGGGTCACCGAGGGGCACCTGTTCCCGGTCACGTGCGGGGTCGCGACCAAGAACCTCGGCACCAGCCGGTTGCTGGAGGCGCTGGTCGAGGACCTGCCGTCACCGGCGATGCGGGGGGCGGTCGCCGCCCTCGACGGCGACGACGACCCGGTCGAGGTCGAGCCTGACCCCGACGCCGACCTCGTCGCCTACGTCTTCAAGACCACCGCCGACCCGTACACCGGCCGGATCAACATGCTCCGCGTCTACTCGGGGGTGCTGCGCTCCGACTCCCAGGTGCTGAACGCGACCCGGCGCGAGAAGGAGCGCGTCGGCCAGCTCGCCGCGCCCGAGGGCAAGGAAATGACCAGCATCGACGAGCTGGGGGCCGGAGACATCGGCGCGCTGCCGAAGCTGCGCGAAACCCGGGCGGGCGACGTGCTGGCGCCGAAGGACACCCCGATCCACTTCCCGCCCCTCGACCTGCCCGCACCGGTGATGGCGTTCGCCTACGAGCCGAAGTCGAAGGGCGACGAGGAGAAGGCCGCGACCGCGGTGCGCCGGTTGACCGAGGAGGACCCGACGCTCGACGTGCACCGCGACGCGCAGACCGGCGAGCAGATCATCGCCGGGCTGACCCAGATCCACGTCGAGGTGATCGTCGACCGGATGAAGCGGCGCTTCGGCGCCGAGATCGAGCTGCACCCACCGCGCGTCCCCTACCTGGAGACGATCCGCAAGCCCGCCAAGGCGCACGGGCGGTACAAGAAGCAGACCGGCGGGCGGGGCCAGTTCGGCGACTGCCACATCGAGATCGAGCCGAACGAGCAGGGCGCGGGGTTCGAGTTCGTCAACGCGATCAAGGGGGGCGTGATCCCCACCGGATTCATCCCCGCGGTCGAGAAGGGAATCGAGGAGGCGATGGCCGGCGGGGTGCTCGCCGGATACCCGGTGAAGGACATCCGCGTCCGCCTGTTCGACGGCCAGCACCACTCGGTCGACTCCTCCGAGATGGCGTTCAAGATCGCCGGCTCGATGGCGTTCAAGCAGGCCGCCGCGGAGGCCGATCCATATCTCCTCGAGCCGATCG
Source organism: Solirubrobacterales bacterium (assembly GCA_050697155.1). GTDB lineage: Bacteria > Actinomycetota > Thermoleophilia > Solirubrobacterales > 70-9 > JBOGZD01. Next base: position 20,231 of record JBOGZD010000013.1, read on the forward strand.
TCCAGATGACGATCTCGGTGCCCGAGGACGCGGTCGGCGACGTGGTCGGCGACCTCAACTCGCGCCGGGGGCGTCCGCTCGGAGTCGAGCCGAAGGGCTCTGCCACCGAGATCAAGGCCGAGGTGCCCATGGCCGAGGTGCTCGACTATGCGCCCGACCTGCGGGCGATCACCGGCGGCAGGGGCGACTACACGATGGAGTTCCTGCGCTACGAGGAGGTTCCCGGTCACCTCGCCCAGAAGGTCGTCGCCGAGGCGAAATCCGAGGAGGAGCAGGGCGTCAGGGCCTGAGACGGCTCCTGCGGCGGAGGCCGCGGGCGCTGCTACGTTCACCCGATGTCCTCCGGCGACTCGAGCGAGTTTCCCGTCTGCGCCGTCTGCGCGCGCACGATCCTGCGCGGAGAGCGCGTCTCCGACTACCTGACCCCCGAGGGGGAGTCGGTCTCGGTGTGCTCGCTGTGCAAGCCCCGCGCCGAGGCGTCCGGCTGGACGCCGGCTGCGCTCGCGGGCAGGATCGCCGGGACGCCCTCCCCGCGGCGCCGTCGGGGCATCAATCTGCGCGAGCGGATCGCGCGGGTCTCGGAGGCCGCAAGCTCGCGGCTCTCTCGGGGCCAGGAGGAGCCCACGGAACGAAAGCCGACCGAGCCCCCGCGTGCGCGCCAGCGTCCCGCCGGAGAGTCCCCGCCGGCGACCCACGAGCCACCAAGCCCCGAGCGCGCCCTGCGGCGGGCGATCGAGGCCTTCAATCGCAGCCCCGAGGCGCGCACGGTGAGCGGCCTGCGGCGCTCGCTCGGCGAGCCACAGGCCTCGGTCCGCACCGACGGATCGGGCGATGTCCGAGTCACCGTCGCCTGGGAGCTTTCCTGGTATCAGTGGGCGATCGAGGGCGCCATCGTGCGCGAGGTCGGCAAGGGCAAGGAGCTCGCCGAGCTGGCCCGGCCCGACCGCGACTGGAACGCCGAGGTCGCCGAGGACGGCTCGCTGCTATTGGCGCCGCAGCCGCAGCCCGAGCGAGTCCGCGGTTGAGCGGAGGGGCAAGGCGTCTCGTCGTCAACGTCGACGGCGGGGCGCGGGGCAATCCCGGGCCGGCGGCGGTTGCCGCGGTGGTCTCGACCCCGGACGGCGTCGTGCTCGCCGAGCGCGGCGAGGCGATCGGCTCGGCGACCAACAACGTCGCCGAGTACCGGGCCCTGTTGTTTGGGCTCGAGCTCGCCCGGGAGCTGGGCGCCGAGGAGGTCGAGCTAATCGGCGACTCGGAGCTCGTCGTCCGCCAGGTGAACGGCGAGTACCGGGTCAAGGATGCCGGCCTGCGCCCCCTCTACGACGAGGTCAAGAGCGCCCTCGCAGAGCTCGGGCGCTGGTCGATCCGCCACGTGCGCCGCGAGCGGAACGCCGAGGCCGACCGGCTGGTCAACGAGACGCTCGACCGGCTCGGCGCCTGAGGGCGAACGTCCCCCGGCGCCCCGCTTAGCCACGACCCTAGAGACGAGGGCCGGGCTTGCGCCGGCCCTCGTGCCCTCGGTCGATGTCGGTGCCGGCTACCCGGTCGCGGCCTGGAGCAGGTTGACGCGCCCGAAGCCGTAGCTCGGGTCGCGCCCGGGGGCGCCGAGATCGTCGACCGCCGCGTCGAGGCGCGAGACGGCCTGCGCCGCGGTTCCCGTCGGGAAGCGACCACGGATGATCGCCGCCACGGCGGATGCGTGCGGGGTCGCCATCGACGTCCCCGAGATCGTGTTGTAGCCGCCGTCGTTCCAGGTCGAGGTGATGTCGACCCCCGGCGCTGCGACCTCGACGTCAGCGTTGGCGTTCGAGAAGCTCGCCCGCTGGTCGTTGTCGTCGGTCGCCGCCACCGAGACCACGTTCGGGTACGCGGCCGGGTAGTTGAGCGTGTCGTCGCCGTCGTTGCCGGCCGCCGCGACCAGCACCGAGCCGCTGGCGCCGCCGCTCTTCCAGGCGTAGTTGACGGCGTTCTGGAGCGTGGTCGACGGGCCGCCGCCGAGGCTCATCGAGATCACTCGCGCGCCCCGGTCGTGGACCCAGCGGATGCAGTTGGCGACGTCCGCGGTGGTGCCGACGCCCAGCGGCCCGCTGAGCGCCCGGCAGATCGCCAGCGGCGAGTTGAACGCGGCCCCGGCGACGCCGACGCCGTTGTTGGCGTTCGCGGTCACCGTCCCGGCGACGTGGGTGCCGTGGCCGTTGTCGTCGGCGCACTGGCCGACCCGGATCGACCCGGGCAGGACCCCGGGGATGAGGCCGATCGACTGCGCGCAGTTGGCGGTCTTTCCGGCCAGGTCGGGGTGGTTGGCACGGATCCCGGTGTCGACGATCCCCACCTTGGGGCCGCCGGTGGCCGGGAAGGCGGCGAGGCCGGCGGCGTCCCAGCCCTCCGGCGCGTCGATGTCGGCGTCAGGCGTGCCGCCCGTCTGTCCGGTGTTGTTGAGCCCGTAGAGCTCGCCGAACAGCGGGTCGTTCGGGATCGCCTGGGTGCGGAGGATGAAGTTGGGCTCCGCGTAGTCGACCCGCGCCGAGCGCTCGAGCCGGGCCGCGACCGCGGCCGGATCGCCGTCGACGCGAACGACGTCTACCGTCGTGCCGAGGATGGCGTCCACGGTGGCGCCGAGGCCGACCCTGTCGGCGAGCCGGGCCTGCTCGGCACCGGAGGTCGAAGAGCGGAACTTGACGATCACCGTGTCGTCGTCATACGCCGGCGCCGCGGCGGCGGGCGCCGCGGCAAGGAGGGCCGCAGCGACAGCGAGCAGCGCGACCCCGATGGTGCGTGGTGACATCTGGAGGTATCCCCTTTCCCGTATCCGTGTGCGCCCGAAGCCCCCCGCGGATGCGGTGCCAGGGACGCGCTTGACCCGTGGTTGACTACCCAATTGTGAGCGATCCAATCGCCAATGCCCCGATCGACCCCGGCGTCGACATCGGCCATGTTCACCTCAAGGTCTCCGACCTCGATCGGGCGCTCGACTTCTACGCCGACGTCCTGGGGTTCGAGCTGCAGCAGCGCCTGGGCGACGAGGCCGCCTTCGTCTCCGCCGGCGGCTACCACCACCACATCGGCCTCAACACGTGGACCTCCCGCGGCGGATCGCCGCCGCCGCACGGGACTACCGGCCTCTTCCACACCGCGATCCGCTACCCATCCCGCCGCGCCCTCGCCGAGGCCCTGCGCCGGGTCCGTGATGCCGGGATCGCCCTCGACGGCGCCTCCGACCACGGCGTCAGCGAGGCGATCTACCTGCGCGACCCGGACGAGAACGGGGTCGAGCTCTACTGGGATCGGCCACAGGAACAGTGGCCGCGAGAGCGCGACGGATCGGGGCGGGTGGCGATGTTCACCGCGCCTCTGGACGTCGCCGACCTGCTCTCAGAGCTAGACGGGTAGCGGGCTATACTCGGCCGCTCGCGCGGCTGTAGCTCAGTTGGCTAGAGCGTCTGCTTGCCATGCAGAAGGTCGTGGGTTCGAATCCCATCAGCCGCTTTTGTTGAGCGTCCCCGCCAGTTCGCGTCAGATCGCGGCGGGGGCGCTCTTTTCGTAGGCGGGGAGCCGATTCGAGGGTCGGGCGTTGCACCCCTACCTGCCCCGTGGGAGGCGCTTCGCGAGGCGGAACTGGTAGCAAACTGGTAGCACCGCGGCTGGTAGCAGGACCGGAACTGGTAGCAGCGCTGGAGCCCGCCGGCCGCCTGCGGGCAACGCGCCGTTACGTGCCGTAACGGTCGATGAGCCGATCGAAGAACTCGTCTGCGAGGCGTTCCCCTGCAGAACCCTGAAGCTCGGCTCCGCCGAACCGAAAGACCTCGTACCCGTCAAGCGCGATTGAACGATCCTCGCGAACGAGTCCCGCATAGCGATCCGGAGAGGCGGCTCCGGTCTCGTCGCTGTAGTGCTGCTTCCCGTCAACCTCGATGACGATTCGGGCACGGTCAGTCGGCAGCAGTAGGAAGTCCATCCGCTGGCGCGGTAGCTCGCGACCCGCAAACGCCGCGAGCTCGCGCTTCGTGTAAGGGTCGTAGTGCAGGTAGACCTGAGGGATCAGGGCGGGGACGCGTAGCGCTTGCCATACGCGTTGAACAGCACCTCCTCGGGCGGGCTCATTAGCGATTCCCGGAGGCGCCTGAACAGTCCCTCGGCCGCTTTGCGGCCGGACGTGCCTGTTGCCTGAGCCCACCAATCTGACTAGCTCTCCCCACGAGAGCCCGGCCGGGAGCAACGGCCGGTCGTAAACCAAGCACCGATCGGCTCCTTCGACGATCTCGATGACGTTGTCGATCGCATCTCGCAGCACGATCCTCGGCTTCGGACCCGCGGCGGCAAAGATCAGGTTTTTGAGCTCGCCGTAACGCCGCGGAAACCGTCGACGGCGAGCATCTGTTCGAGTTCTTCGGCCCCGAACTCGTCGACGACCTCCCGAGCGATCCGCCACAGCTCGGAAGTGCTGACCGTGGCGAGGCGGTTCTGCACGTAGACGCGCTTCGAGTTGTAGGACCAAGCACCGGGGCCCGCCGGCGGCATCCCTAGGCGGTCACAGATTCCCTCGATTTCGTAATCCTTCACCGCTCCCTGAAGAAACAGGGCAATCTGCTCTCGCAAAGTGGCTGGCGCGACGCGCGGCATTGGCTAATCATGCAGCCAAAGATGCGTCCGGGCGCCTCGCTGTAGTAGATCCATGACGGGGAATGCCGCACGGACAGCTCGCGCATCGGAGCCGCTGTGGCGGTCCTACGCGGAGCGGATGCGTGAGGAGTTGGATCAGCTTGCCCTTGACTTTCAAGGCCTGTTGGACGCATCAACCATCAGGAACGTCGATCCCAACCGCGGCCGGCCGTCGGGGGTCGCGTTTCTCGGATTTGCGAAATTCGGATGGGGCGCGAGCGACGAGACTCAGGATCAGCTTCGGCAGGAGCTCCTCCGCCGGTACGAACGCTGGCTGGAGAGGTTTCGTCTGCTGTTCCGAGACGCGACCCAGGACGTCGCGAAGGATCTCGAAGGAGTAGACGGATTCGTGCGGCGCTGGATCGAACGGGAGTCGAACGATCACTCCGTGCCCTCGACGATCGAGGCGGCAAAGGCCCGCGCAGAGGAGGAGTTCCGCACGTTCGCGCGACTCCTCGACTTGGCGGCACGGCCCGGCAACGACGGGGTCATTGCGGTGCCCGACACGAGCAGCCTCATCGACGCGCCGAACCTTGCGGACTACGGACCTGGACTTGGTCTTCCTGCGGTGGAAGTGGTCATTGTTCCGACGGTGTTGGCGGAGCTGGATGAACTGAAGAGCGTCGGGCGTCGACCGGAGCTGCGCGACGCGGCGCAAGGGGTTGTGCGTCGCCTAAAGGGACTGCGCGACCGAGGCAGGCTCGCGGATGGAGTTCAGGTCGCTCGGGGGATCACGGTTTCGGCTCGATCGCGCGAGCCGACGATGCATCAGACGCTTCCGTGGCTGGATGGCGAGGTGAACGACGACCGAATTTTGGCCACTGCTCTGGAACTGCAGAGCGAGCGCCCTGCGGCCTGTGTCCTGCTCGTAACCGCGGACCTGAACCTTCAGAACAAGGCTGATGCGGTGGGCTTGCCGTATGCGGAGCCGCCCGACGCCGCGTAGCGAGCGACAGCGGGCTTAGCGTAGGTTTCCCGGCGTCGGCGGCTGCCGTCGACCGTTCGCGCCATCTTGCCGACGGCGTCCAACTACAGCGTCCGCAACTCGGTCCGCAATCGCGGGAGGCGGCTCGTGCTCCCATGCACGGACGACGATCCAGCCGGCGTCGTGGAGCGCCGCGTCCGTGCGGCTGGCACGGGCCAGGTTCCGACTGATCTTGTCCGCCCAGTAGGCGCTGTTCGTCTTGGGAACACGGCCGTGATCCGGGCAGCCGTGCCAGAAGCAGCCATCGACAAAGACTGCGACGCACTCAGTGGGGAAGACCGCGTCGGCCGTCACTCGCGATCCGACGAGTGGTCGGACGTGCTTTCGGAAGCGGAGCCCACGCCGGTGGAGCTCAGACCTGAGGGCGACTTCGGGGCGCGTGTCTCGCCCCCGGTTCCCCTGCATGATCGCGCGCACAGCGGGGGAGGAGGCTGGCGGAGCGGGTGGCTTTGGGCTCAGGAGGCGTTCTTGGGTTCGATCACGTAACCGGTCTTCGCGAGGCGGTCCATGGCGCGCTTGTGTCTTGCTTTGTCCTCGTCTGCCCACTCGGACCTCTCGCGCATGTTGCGCGTGGCGATGTACTCCCAGTCGACCTCGGCAGCCTTGTTCCGAGAGGCGATGTAGTCGCCGACGACCACCTTAAGCGCTTCGATGTGATCCGTTGCATCGCGGCGAACGAGGCGGCCAGCCTCCGCAGCGATGGCGAGGGCGAGGTCGACCGCCTTTTCCTCCGGCAGCTGCAGAACCTCACCCCAAAACTCAGCGGATGACGGGCGCCAGACTGCATCCTCGAAGGTGCTCGTGGTCCGTCCGGCTGCGATCGCGTAGTTGGCGCGGACGCCCTTCGTGGTCTTGGATTGACGCAGCTGCTTTTCCGCGGTGCGGGCGTTGCGCTTCAAGGCGTTGATGATGTCGCTGTTCCTGGTCACGAGGCCGCTCTTGAGGACGTATAGGTGGAACTCGCCAGTGTTGGGATCGAACCGGTCCAAGTCGATCCCAGCGATCCCCGACTTGCGCATCTCCGGTCCCGCTGCGGCCAGTGCCTCGATCGCCCAACCGCCTGCGGTGACGAAGTTGCGGCTGTTGTAGTCCTCCACCAGGCGGCGTGTTGCCTCGGCGAGATCCATCCCGTCGAACTCGATCCGCCGCACGAACGGGTTGATCCGCATCACGATCAACTTGCGGTAGGCCGGGACTGCCTCGCGCATGACCCGGATGTACCAGTAGTCGAACGCCTCGACGAAACTCTCCACCGCCTCGAACAGGGACTTGTCACTCGGGCCCTCGCGCGGCTTGAGGCCGCTCAGCTTGCGGACGCTCTTAGTCACGCGTCCCTTATCGAGCGCCAAGCGGGAGCGCCTCCTGATGGTGATGCCAAATGTGGTCGGGGCGAACGCCCTTAACCTCCACATGCATACGTCCCTGGCGGACGACTGCCCATCCGTGGGTGCCAATCCGTCGATTTGCCGACCGCCTGCGCCACTCCGGGGCCGGCGGGGCCGGCTGCCTCGCGCCGTTCAGGAAGGCCAGCAAGTGGGCCCCCAGCCGCTCAGCGAGTCTCGCGGGAACGGCGTTGCCGATCTGCTGGTACTGCGATCGCGGCGAGCCGGCGAACGAAGACCCGGGCGGAAAGGTCTGGACGGCAGCACACTCATTAACGGACAGGCACCGGTTCTCGTCTGGGTGGATCAGCGCGGTGCTCGAGTGATCAGGCATCCCGAGGATGGTCGGCGCTGGCGCATCCCAGGACAGGCGCCGCCACCATCCGCTCTTGCCGCCCTCGGCCCGATATGCAGCTCCCATCGTTGCCCGCTGCAACGCGTCAGGGAGGTCACGCCAGTTGCCGCCGGGTGGGATGTGGCTATAGACCTCCCGCTTGCGAGAACTGAGCGGCTGCACCGGCCCGATGTCCACGATGCCGGCGAGGGCCTCGCGCAGCGAGCGATAGTCCGGAAGCCCAGGGCCGCCATGGGTTGCAGCGGGGAGGTAGCAGGGTTCGTCGGTCCGAACGCCGAGGACAATGGCGCGCTGCCGCAGCTGAGGCACGCCGTGGTCTGCTGCCTCGACGACTCCCCACGACACCGAGTATCCAAGCTCGACTAGCTGGCTGATGAACCAACGGAGGAACGATCCCTTCCGTTCCTCCGGAGCTAGCGCTGGAGAGGCGGGACCGCGGTCGACCAGCCGGCGATGGGACAGAGCCGCCGACAACATCCCATCAACGTTCTCGACGAGGACGGCCTGGGGCCTCAGTTCGCGGACGAAGTCGAAGTACGCCGGGAAGATCGTGGAGGCCCTGGGGTCTTCGATTGATCTGCGGCGGCCCGATGTCGTGAAGGGTTGGCAGGGCGGCCCGCCGGCAAGCAACGCCAGCGATCCGGGCGCCAGGCCGAACTCGGCACGAAGGTCGGCGGGCGAGACATCTTCGATCGGAGTGGGCCTGATCGCGGCGGGCCCGTCTCGACGCGTGTTGGCTAGTTCCAGCGTGCCGACGCAGTCCGCGTCCATTTCGACCTGCGCAAGAAGCTGCCAACCCGCGTGCTCTAGACCGAGGTCGAGTCCACCGGCGCCAGAGAACAGCGAGATCGCGGAAGGCAGGACGACACTGGAGGCATCGGCCTCCCGCGTGAGATCTGGCTCCAAAACCGTTGTTGACATGCCTGCTTCGCCCAGAAGGCGAGCGGACCGACGGTAGGCGGGGTTCCGGACGGAAGTTGGTGCTTGACGCGCGGGGTGCGGACGCCGTTGCGGACGGGCCGTCCGTAGACGTCGCGCTCAATGAAGCGACGAACCACGCTCCGCCGCAGCCGACCCCGCCCCCTCGACGAGCTCGGTGACGGGGTCGGCTGCGGCTCCGCTGGGTGGTGGTGACACGGGGAACGGGAGTTGATGCTGAATCAGGGTGAGGGCATGTCTGTGGGAGGGCGAGGTGCGCGGGGTGCGTGGGCTGTGGGCGTGTACTGCGGTTGGGCGACGACGGGGTTCCCGGTTTTGTTGTTGGGGCTTTGCAATAGGGGGGCGTCGTCGGTGTCTGGGCGGCAGCGGCGAGGATTGGATGAGGGCCCGGCGAGAGGGGGGTTGCGCCGGGTGACGCGAGAGAGGCGATGGCCAGGTAGGGCGCGTGGACTGATCGCGCGCTCGGCTGTTTGAGGGGCTATGGCCGGCCAGATGAGCAAGCCCGCGCCGGGCGCCGCCGCGCCGGTCGCCCCGGCGCGCGCGGCCTGCGCGGGCACGAGTTTCAAATTCGAGGTGCACTTTTTCGCCCCTCATGCCACATAGGGATAGACATGGATCATTCGGCGCCTCATCTGTCCAGGCCGGTGATTACCCCTGCTGGGGTCATTGGGCTGCTTCGGCCTCTTAGGGTCAATGGGCCCCAGCGTGGTCTTTCCGCCGACTCGCGTGTCTAGGTCTGCGATGAGCGCGAAGAGCGCGACAGGAGGCCTGATCGTCGCCCGCGACCTGGAGATCGCCGCATGGCTCGATCGCCTTCACGGCGCGACCGTCTGGCAGATCCTCCGCCGCTTCGGGCTGGGGCGCACCCAGGCCTACCGGCGCCTGCAGGTCCTCGCCGAATACGGCGTGATCCGCCGCCGGCACCTGACCACGATCCACCCGCCCCTCTACACGGTGCCCGCGCGCTCGCTGCGGTTGGCCAGCGTTCCGCACGCGGTCGAGGTCTCAGAGCTGGTCGTCTGCCTCGAGCTCGCGGGACGCGCGGTCGCGACCGAGATCGAGTTGCGCCGCGAGCGCGCCCGTCAGCGCGAGCTCGGCGGGCGGCTCTCGGACTCGCAGTTAGAGACGGTGCTCGGCTGTCAGCGGCTGCCCGATGCGGTGGAGCTGCTCGCCGGCGGCGGGCTGGTCGCCCATGAGATCGAGCTCTCGAGCAAGGGGGCGGCGCGGCGCGGCCGGGTGCTCGCCGCCTACGCCGCCTCGAGCTATCAGGCGGTGCGCTGGATCGCCCCCGATCCCCAGCTTCGGGAGCTGCTTTGGCGCGAGGTCTCAGAGCGCGGATTGTCGGAGTTCATGGAGGTGAGCGATGTGGTCAAGACGTGAGCGCGAGCGCGAGGACGCGCTCGGGCTCTTCATCGGCGCGCTGGCGGTCGCCGCGTTCTTCGTCTGGGTCGCGCCGCAGGCGCTCGCGGCGATCCCGGGCTGGGTGGTCGGCGCCGGGTATCCGTGGCAGCGGCCCGACGACAGCGACGAGCGGCGCCACTGGCGCACGGTTGGCGCGTGGCTGCTCGTCGCCGGCACCGCCCTCGCCGCCGCCTACTTCCTGCTCGCCGGGCGACTCGGCGCCGATCGCGAGCTGCGCCGCTTCTCGCGCCAGTGGGACGGCTTTTCAGACGCCGCCTGGCAGACGCTCGCCGCGCACCCGTGGGGCTGGCTGCCGCTGTCCTGCGCGGCCGCCCTCGGGGCGTGGGGGCTCGCGCTCGTTTGGAGGTCGCGATGAGCGGCGTCGGCGGCTTCGCGGGCTCACTGGCCTTCGTGGCGGCGATCGTCGGCGCGGTGGAGCTTGTCCGGCTTGCAGCCCGAGGGGCCGTGCGATGGGTTCGCGGTCGCTCAGGCGCCGACCCGCTCGCGGTCCGGATCGGGACCCGGGCAGGCGCGCGCCGAAGGCAGGTGGCGCTCGGCCTCGACGAGCTCCAGCAGGGGGTGTTGGTCGGCGGTTCTCCGGGCGCCGGCAAGTCGACCCTGCTCGCCGGGCTCAACCGAAGACTTCCCGACGGGGTCGGGTCGCTGTTTCTTGACCTCAAGGGCGACCGCTCGATGGCTGGCCGCCTCGGCATCCCCGCCGAGCGCGTCTTCGGGCTCGGCGACCGGGTGGCGGCGGCGTGGAACCCGCTCGAGGCCGGCAACCCGGCGAGTTGGCGAGACATCCTGATGGCCACCCAGCATTGGTCGGAGCCCCACTACCGCCAGGCGGCGGCGCGCTACGTCGGCGCCTGCCTCACCGCTCTCGGGGCAAAGAACGGCGCGGTCGAGCTCGACGACGTGATCTCGCTGCTCGAAGCACCCAAACGCGCGACCGGCGCGCTGCGCTCACTGCCCGAGGCAGAGGGCGCGATCCTCGCCCGGGCCTCCGAGGCGATCTCGGCCGAGGCCTCGCTTCGCTCCGGGGTGCTCGGGCTTGCCAACCGCCTCGCCCTGCTTTGCGACTCGGCGGCGACCGCCGGTCGCTTCGGGCGCTCCGGCGGGATCGACCTGGCGGCGGTCCTGCGGGGCGAGCGGGTCCTGTTCAGCCTCCCGGCCGCCGAGTTCCCGGAGGAGGCGCCGGCGATCGCCGCCGCGCTGATCCAGTCCTTCGGTGCCGCCGGCCAGCGCGTCGCGCTCGGGGATGAGTCGCTGCGGGCGCTGCTGGTGATCGACGAGGCGCCGCGCCTCGGCGGCGAGCAGCTTCGCGAAGCGGTAGCGATCGGGCGCGGCGCGGGGATCGGAACCGTGGTCTCGGTCCAAGACTTCGCCGACCTCGACTACATCGCCCCCGGCACCCGCGAGGCGGTCGAGACCGGCGCCAACACCTGGATCGTGATGCGCCAGGTGGCAAGCGCGGAGCGGATCGCAAACGCCTTCGGCTCGCAGACGACCAAGCGCCAGACGGTGCAGCTAGACGCGAGCCGCTTCCCGCTCTCCGACACGGGAATGCGATCGGAGCGCGAGGTCGAGGAGTACCGGATCTCGCCAAACGTGATCCGGGGGCTGGGGAGGGGAGAGGCGTTGGTTTGGCGGCGTTTGCGAAACGGTCGCCTCGACCGAGTTCACGTGCGACAAGCGCCCCGGACGGCAGACCGATTCGCGGACTGAGCCGTGGGAACGGATTACTCAACCGAGCCCTGGCTGACGAAGCGCGAACTGGCGTCCACGCTGCGCTGCTCGGTGAGGACAATCGAACGGCTCCACCTCCCGGCGATGAGGGTTGGCGGCCAGAATCGCTACCGCCTCAGCGAGGTCGAGGCGTATCTGACTCACAAGAGCCGTCCTGCGCGGGTGATTCGATTTCCCACGAAGGAGAGGAATCCGGCGGCATGAGCGTCTTCAAGCGAGGCAGCACCTGGGTGGCGAAGTTCCAGCTGCGCGGTGAGCAGCACTGGGTGCCCGGCGGCCCGTGGGCGACGAAGAGCGCCGCGCGGGAGGCCGAGCGCCGATACCGCGAGCGGCTCGAATCCAGGCGCACCGATGAGACCTGCGCGAGCTTCGCCCAACGCTGGTTGGAGGAGTGGCCGCGGCCGGCCGCGTCGACCCGGCGCATGTACGCGTACGCGATCGGGCGATTCGCGGCCGACTTCGGCCCGACGAGGCTCGACGCGGTTGAGCGCCTGTCGGCACGGACCTGGGCGCTCGGCGTGCCTCGGAACATCTCGCGGGTGGTCGGGATCATGTACGAGGACGCCCGGAACGTCGGGCTCGTCGAGCACAACCGGTTCTCGAATCTGCGTCTGCCGGCCAGCGAGCGCACCGCGGAGATCACCCCGCCCTCGCTCGACGAGTATCGCCGGCTGCCTGGAGGCCTGCTCGGTGCTCGGGGGCTACGGCAACGAATTCCGGGCGATGATCCAGTTTTCGGCGTGGGCCGGCGTGCGCGCGGGCGAGCTTCACGCGCTGCGTTGGGAGGACGTCGGGTCGGAGTCGATCCGCATCCGCGGCGCACGCAAGCGCGACGGGACGATCGGTAGGCCGAAGAACGGTAAGGAGCGCGAGGTCGCGTTCCTGCCGCCTGCCCGAGTGCTTGATCAGGTCGCCCGACGCGGAGATCCGTTCGTCTTTCATTCGCCGCGCGGGAGTCCGCTCGTTCAGGGATCGCACCATTATGCGTGGCGCACGGTGCGGGCCGCGTCGCAGCTGCCAATGGAGCGCAAGGCGGCCGAGCTTCCGAACGTCCGCTGGCACGACCTCCGCCACTTCTGTGCGACTCAGCTCTTGGAGCTCGGGCTCGATCATTTCGCGGTCTCGGTGCAGCTCGGCCATGAGGACGGGGGAGCGCTCGTAATGGCGCGGTACGGCCATCCCTCGAAGGACGCGGCTCGACGGCGGTTGCTTGGCGCGTTCGCATTACGGGCTTCGCCGGGCGATACCGCCACGAATGTGTTGCAACCTTTGTCCGATTCGCGCTAGACCATTCGAGCGCGCCCAATCCGGGGCGCGGCATCGAAGGAGCGGATCCCATGAATCTGAAAGGACCGGGCGGGCGGCGGCTCACCGCGCATGTGTCGAGGAAGCCGAGCGGCACGAAGAAGGCGAGGACGGTGATGGTCGGCTACAAGGGCAAGACGGGCAGCGCAGGAAAGCGGAAGCGGTAAGGACGAGCCGACGTACCCGGCAGACGCCGACGACAAAGGAAGCGGCCCCGACACCTAGAATCGGTGTCGGAGCCGCTTGGCTCTACTCGGATGGGGCTAGGAGGCGGCGGCTGCTTTAACCCATGCTGCAACCTCCGGCTTCATCCGATACTTGGCCTCACCGCGATCCTGATCCCACTTGATGTCCCAGGGCTTGGCGCCGCCGTAGCGATGCTTCGTCCGCCGGCCGAACGCCCCGAACATCCCGGCGACGCTCTTTGACCCGCTGCGCAGGTTGAGCGCCGTGACGAGCTCGTTCGAGTAGACCCAGGAACCGGCGTTCTCGGCGAGGTGGCTGAGCAGGGCCTTATGCGTGTCCCAGCTCTCGTCGTACATGCGCTTGACGAGTGCCTCGTCGAGCTCGGGAACCGGCTGGCTCTCGGCTTCCGCCTCGTCTCCGGGGACCGGCTCGCCGCTTCCGTTCCTGTCGGCCTGGCCGAGCTGTGCGAGCAGCTCGTAGACCTTTGGGACGTGCTCCTCGAGTACTGGCACTTGAATGTACGGACTCATTGTGTCGCCTCCTTTGGCGTAGTTGACTCTGTGCGGACACAATGTATCAGGTGCCTGAGGCATTGTCAAGCGCTCTGTTGCTCGTTCTCGTGCCCTAATGCGCATCGCCCGGCGACTGGTACCAGCCGGGTGCTTACCTGCCCGCTTGCTACAGCTCGGCGCGGCCCTTACCGGGGCACCATGCCTGCCCACGTGTGAGCCTCACGGCGCAGTGCTCCAAAGAGCCGGTGCTCGCGGTGCGCCGTCTGGTCCTCGACGAGGGTCTGCTCATCCTCCGTGCCGTCGGCAAGGAAGCCGAATCGGGCTTGAACCGTCGAGCAGATCGCCTCGTGGTCCGTGCCGTGGCGGCGGGGGACGAGGCGGGCGATGTCGGTCCAGCGGAAGCTCTTCGGCACGATGCCGGCCAGAAACTGCTCGGGGTCGTAGCGCCGCTTCGAGCGCTGGTCGGTCCAGGCCTTCAGCGCCGCGAGCCGGCGCACGAGCCGGTCGTCGAACGGACGCTGTGACCAGAGGAAGAGGTCGTAAACATCTTTGCCAGAGCCGCCGAATCCGCGTCGGTTGCAGGCCATGATCTTCTCGCCGATCATCTCGTAGGGGTCGATGCCGAACAAGACGGGGACGCCGCACTCAACATGCTTGAAGTACGTCTGCGTGGCGAGGTCGAGCCGGACCGGCTCCAGGATGGGATCCAGGCGGTAGCTGATCTGAAGCTCAAAGTGTCCGCTCCCATCTGCGTGCTCGTAGCCGATCGTGCCGCTGAAGTTTCCGTCCGTGGAGTAGCGAAAGCTGTCGAGCTTGAACGCGATGCCGTGATACGGACGGCGACTGCTCACCGCCTCCTCGATCGCTTCCTCGTAGCTATGTTGTGCGGTCGCGTCGAGGTCGATGTCCTGCGAGAAGCGTCCGGTGCTTCCGAACACGCACTTACGAAGGGCGGTGCCGCCCTTGAACAGAAGGGGGCCTGGGTTGCCTCCATCCTCGCGAACCCCCACAAGGTCGATCTCATTCAGAAGCGCAAGGGCGTAGTGCAGGACGATCTCCTGGTCGGCAACCGGCACGTCGATCTGCTGCGATACCGCGTACTGGCGGACGAAGGCCTTCGGGACCATCAGCTCCCGAGCTCCGCTTGGAGATCGTCGGCGTCGACGTTCGCGATGACCCGCCAGCGGTCAAGCAGCTCACCGGCCTCGCCCTCGAACCCGGGTTCGCCGAGGAAGATTGGACGAACCCGCTGCCCGGGGTGGGCGGCACGCGCGGCGAGGGGCTGGGGCACCGGTGTGTCGATGACGTCCAGAAGGGCGGCCAGACGGCGCATCGCCGCGAGCCCGCTGGGGTGTGCCTCGGTCAGGCGCACGACCTCCCGCCAGTCGATCGAGTCCTCAGCTCGAGCGGCGATCCGGGCGAGGCCGCGAACCCCGCCCACGCGCCGGGGCAAGAGCGCACTGTCGCTGACGACTTTCTCCGGACTCGCAATCTGGACGTTCGAACCGTGGAGGTTGCGACGCTGCGCCCCATCGGGCGAGAACGTTCGTAGGTAGACAAGCTCGATCGGGACCTCCGTCCATGCAGCGGGTCGCTCGGTGCCAACAGCGACAGCGACCTGGACGTCTCCCGGCCGATCAGGTGTCAGGTCGAGCTCGTAGGCAGCCGATTGAAAACCGACGTAGTGGCGCGGGATCCAGCTGGCCAGAGCTGCCCAGGGATTGGGGGGCGCGAACCCAGCCGTCTCCGCGAGCACGGTTTCGTAGCGGCCACGTGCGGTCCGCCGCAGCCATCCCTTGCGCGCCAGCCGGAAGAGGACGTGGCGGATGGAGTTTCGCTTCCAGTCGAAGGTGCTCGCGACCTCGTCGATCGTGATTGCGTTCTTGCGTTCCGCCTCGATCCAGCCCATGACCGCGCTCTCCATCGGAGAGAGGGTTCGAATCAGGCCGGGGGTGTCGAGTTCGGAGGCCATGCACGACTGTATAGGGGTAAATGCACGAGTTGTCAACTATCCCCTATACGCGCGTGCGCGCATGCGTATACGTGTATAGACGCGTGGATGCGCGCGCCCTCGCGCGTGCGCGCACGCGCGCGCGAGGGGGAAGTTCGCCTGCAACGTCTTCGAAGGAGTGCCAGCGCCAGGGGTCTGACAATCGGGCAGGGCCAACGCCACACCAGTTCACTGCTACCGGTGAAGTCGCTCAGATAACTGGTAGCTCAGGTGGTAGCACCGGGCCGAGGTTGGGCATGAGCAAGCCGGATGGCGGGGTGACGCTCCCATCAGCCGCTCTTTTCTTGGACCTCCGTCAGATCGCGACAGGCGTGATCTCGCCCGCTCAGCGCCTGGGTAACGTCGCCACTGGTCGCTGGTCTGGTAGCAGGTCCCGCTCCACCAGGCG
>JBOGZD010000014.1:0-35047 GCA_050697155.1 Solirubrobacterales bacterium
GCTTTCGACGCCCCGCTCGGCCCGCCGCCTCTCGGCGGTGAACTGGGGCCTGCTACCGGGCGCTTGGGCGCTTACCCGGACGGGACTCTCACCCGCTGGACTGGGCCAACCTTCGTGGCGCAACATGCCCGAAAGTCTAGGGCCGAGCCCTCACGACACCGGCGGCCGGCGGCCCGCCCACGGGCGCTCGGCCTCGAGCTGGGCGGCGAGGGAGATCAGCGTCCCCTCGTCGTCGGGGTGCCCGACGAGCTGGACCGAGAGCGGCAGCCCGTCGTCGGTGGATCCGGCCGGGACGGCAGCCGCGGGCTGGCCGGTGACGTTCCACGGCACGTTGTATGGGTAGACCGCGGCCTCGCCGAGGATGCTTCGCAACGCGCCCTGCCCGTCCCAGCGCCCGATCCGCGGTGCCGGCTGGGCGGTGGTCGGCGTCAGCAGCACGTCGTGGTCGCGAAACGCTCGCCCGAGGCGGCGGGCGTGGCGGCGCTCGAGCCGCCGGATCGCCCGCATCACCGGCGGCGGGTAGAGCGCGCCCCAACGGACGAAGCCGCGCGAGCGCCGGTCAATTCGCTTTGGATCCGGCATCGCCAGCGCATCGTCGCGGATCCCGCGCACCATCCTCGCGAGTCCCTGCGTCGTCCCCATCGTCAGGTAGGCGGGCTCGACCGGGTCGACACGATGACCGAGCGAGCGCAGCAGCTCGGCGGTTTCCTCGACCGCGGCGCGGAAGCTCGGGTGAAGCGGCGCCGGGCGGAAGCTCGGCCGGAAGGACATGCCGATCCGCAGGCTCGGCGGCGCGGCACGCGCGGCCTCGACGTACGGGCGCGCGGGCGGCGTCGGCGGATCCGGGTCGGACGCAAGCGCCCCGTGGACGGCGTCGAGGAACAGCGCCGCGTCGCCGACCGTGCGGGCGATCGGCCCGGCGACCGAAAGCCCGTGCCACGGTGGCTCGTGCCAGGTGAACGGCACCCGGCCGCGCTGCGTCTTGAGGCCGAACAGACCGCAGTTCGACGACGGGATCCGAATCGAGCCGGCGCCGTCGGTGCCCTGCGCCACCCCGACCTGCCCCGCGGCGACCGCCGCGGCCGAGCCCCCGCTCGAGCCGCCCGGGGTGTGGTCGAGGCTCCACGGGTTGCGGGTGACCCCGAACGCCTCCGTCTCGGTGAACCCGCAGGACTCGAACTCCGGGACGTTCGTCTTGCCGATGATCACCGCTCCGGCGTCGCGAAGCCGGGCGACGACCGGCGCGTCGGCGGTCGCCGCGACGCCACCGTGGGCGTCGGTCCCGTGCGTGGTCAGCTCGCCGGCGACGTCGGTGTCGTCCTTGATCGCCACCGGCACGCCGAGGAGCGGCGCCTCCTCGTCAGTCGCGAGGCGACGATCGGCCTGCCCCGCCTCGGCGAGCGCCTGCTCGGCAAGCACGACGCGGAACGCATTCAGCCGCGGGTCGAGGCGCTCGATCCGCTCCAGGTAGAGCTTGGTCAGCTCGCGCGAGGAGACCTCCCGCCCGCGCAGCAGCTCAGCCTGGCGGGCGATCCCGGCGAAGGCGAGCTCCTCGCCCCCCGCTGCATCTCCGGCGCCCACGGCGGGCGAGCGTATCCGACCGGCGAACCTTCAGCGCAGCGGCAGCCCCGCGCGGTAGCTCCGCGCTCGCCTCGACCTGCCCCGGCGCGCCAGCGCCGTTCCCATGCCCCCGACCGCGGCGGCAGTGAGGGTGGCGCCGGCGATCGCCAGGCGGCGGCCGAGCCTCTCGAACGTCATCACCCGCCAGCCCTCCTCGCCGGCGATTCGAGCCAGCTCCGCATCGGGGTTCACGGCGACCGGGATCCCGACCGCGCGCAGCATCGGCAGGTCCGAGACCGAGTCCGAATAGGCCCACGACGCCTCGAGGTAGACGTTGTGATCGGCGGCGAAGCGTCGCATCGCCTCGACCTTCCCCTCCCCGTACATGAACGGGCCGTCGAGGTCGCCGGTGAGCCGCCCGTCTGCGTCCACCGCGTAGGCCGTGCCGATGCCGCCGCTCATCCCGAGCACGCGCGCGAGCAGCACCACGATCTCGTTGCCCGCCGCGCTGACGATGAAGGTCGCTCGCCCCGCCTCCTGGTGGGCGTAGACCTCGTCCAGCATCTGCGGGTAGACGCGGGGCAGGATCCCGGCGAGCAGGTCCGGCGCCATCCGGGCCAGATCGCGCTCGGGCACGCCCGCGAGCAGGTCCTTGACCTCGGCCAGTAGGGCCTGGGCGCGTTCGTCGGTGGTCCCGCGCAAGCGGTAGCGCAGGTGATCCGCGCCCCAGCGGGCGAGCTGGCGGCGGCTGACCATGCCGGTCCGGTACGCGGCGCGCCCGAAGTGCATCCCCGAGGATCCCGCCATCAGGGTCTTGTCGAGGTCGAAGAAGGCCGCGGAGCGCTGGTCCGCGGGCGCGGGCGGAAAGTCGGTAGGCGGCTCGGGCGCGCTAACCGCCGTTGACCTCGAGAACGATGGCATCGCCCTGGCCGCCGCCGCTGCAGATCGCCGCACACCCGAGGCCCCCGCCGCGCCTGCGCAGCTCGTGGACGAGCGCGCCGACGATCCGCGCGCCGGAGGCCCCGATCGGGTGGCCGAGGGCGATCGCGCCCCCGTTGACGTTCACCCTGTCCTCGTCGACGCCGAGCATCCGCAGAGAGTTGAGCGCGACCGAGGCGAACGCCTCGTTGATCTCCCACAGGTCGATCTCGTCGGCCGACTTGCCGATCCTCTCGAGCGCCTGCTTGGCCGCGTTCGCCGGCGTCTTCGCCAGGTACGGAAAGTCATCGGCCACGGTGCCGTAGGAGAGCACCCGGGCGAGCGCCTGGCGACCGTTCGCCTGCGCCCACTCGTCCGAGGCGACCACCACCGCGGCGGCGCCGTCGTTCACCCCGGGCGCGTTGCCGGCCGTGTGGGTGGCGTCGTCGCCGCCGATCGCGGGCAGCTTCGCGAGTGTCTCGATCGTCGAGTCCGGGCGGATCGCCTCGTCGGCCTCGACCACGTCCTCGGACTTGCGGGACTTGACCGTCACCGAGACGATCTCCTCGGCCATCCGCCCTTCGTCGGTCGCCTTCGCCGCGAGCTGGTGCGAGCGCGCCGCCCAGCGGTCCATGTCGGGGCGGGTGATCTCGAGCTCGTTCGACACGTCGCTGGCCTCATTGATCATCTGCTTGCCGGTGAACGGGTTGGTGAGGCCGTCGTGGGTCATCGCGTCGACGGCGTTCACGTCACCCATCCGGAAGCCGAAGCGCGCTCCCGGCAGCAGGTAGGGGGCGGTGGACATCGACTCCATTCCCCCGGTCACGCCGATCCCGAGATCGCCGGCGCGGATCGCCTGGTCGGCAAGGCCGATCGTCCGCATCCCGGAGGCGCAGACCTTGTTCACGGTCTCCGACGGCACCTCCCGCGGGATCCCCGCCTTGATCTGCGCCTGGCGGGAGGGGATCTGGCCCTGGCCGGCCTGGAGCACCTGCCCGTAGATCACCTGCTCGACCTGGTCGGGGCCGACCTCGGCGCGCTCGAGCGCCGACTCGATCGCCGTCCCGCCGAGCTCGGTGGCGTCGAGGGATGCGAGCGCGCCGCCCATCTTGCCGAACGGGGTCCGGGCGGTGCCGAGGATCACGGTGTTGGACATCTCGCGGCCAGCCTTTCTGGGTCGAGGGAGGGCTACGAATGCTAGTGAGGGCTGGGTGAGGTGCGGCTATAGACTCGCCCGCGGTGCGGGTCGAGGTGGTCTCCAAGCCGGTCGGCGAGGCGGATGCCGACGTGGTCGCGATCGGGCTCACAGAGGGCGACGAGCTGCCGGATGAGCTGCGCGACGTGCCCGGCGCCTCGGATGTTCGAGCCGGCTTCAAGAAGCTCGCCCTGCTGCGTCCCGGCGCCTCGCAGCGCCTGCTGGTGGTCGGCCTCGGCGATCCCGGTGAGCTCGATGCTGAGCGGCTTCGCGTGGCCGCCGCGCTGGCGGCGAAGCGCGCCGCCGAGTACGAGGCGGGGTCGCTCGCCTGGGGGCTGCCGGCCGCGGACGCCGTCGGCGCCCCCGGGGCCGCCGCGGCGCTGGTCGAGGGGACGGCGATGGCCGCCTACCGGTTCGAGCGCTACCGCTCAAAGCCCGACGACGACTCGCCCGCGACCGAGCTCGAGCGGCTCGACCTGCTCGCCGCCGAGGCCGACGGCGAGGCGATCGGTGCCGAGGCGCGCGCCGGGCTGGTCGCCGCCGAGGCGGCGAATCGCGCCCGCGACCTGCAGAGCCTGCCCGCGAACGAGCTCACGCCGCAGAAGCTCGCCGAGCGCGCCGAGGAGATCGCCGCCGCCCACGCCGCGCTCGAGGCCGAGGTGCTCGACCGTGAGCAGATCGCCGCGCTGGGCATGGGCGGGCTGGTCGCGGTCGCCCGGGGGAGCGAGACCGAGCCGCGGCTGATCTCGCTCCGATACGCGGGCGGCGGCGGGGAGACGATCGGGCTGGTCGGAAAGGCGGTGACCTTCGACAGCGGCGGGATCTCGATCAAGCCCTCGGGCGGGATGCACGAGATGAAGATGGACATGTCCGGGGGCGCCGCGGTGCTCGAGGCGCTGGGGGCGATCGCCGAGCTCGAGCTTGCGCTCGACCTGGTCGCGGTCGTCCCGGCCACCGAGAACATGCCCAGCGGGACCGCCACCCGACCGGGCGACGTCGTCACCCAGCTCAACGGCAAGACGGTCGAGGTCAACAACACCGACGCCGAGGGCCGGCTGATCCTCGCCGACGCCCTCACCCACTGCGTGAGGGAGCTGGGCGCGGACCGGGTGGTCGACCTGGCAACGCTGACCGGCTCGGTCGTGATCGCGCTCGGCTCGACCTACGCCGCGCTGCTCTCGAACGACGACGACCTGGCCGGGGCGGTGCGCGCCGCGGGCGAGCGCTCAGGCGAGCTCTGCTGGCGCCTGCCGCTGCACCCCGAGTACAAGGAGCTCATCAAGGGGACGGTCGCCGACCTCACCAACGCGTCGGCGAAGCGCAAGGCGGGGACGATCTACGCGGCGTCGTTCCTGGAGGAGTTCGTCGACGAGGTGCCGTGGGCCCACCTCGACATCGCCGGGACCTCCTGGGACGTGGGCCGCGAGTACGTGGGCAGCGGGCCGAGCGGCTACGGGGTCCGGCTGCTGGTGCGCCTGGCGCGCGACCTCGCCGCCGCCGGCTGAGCGAGGGCCGGCCGGCCGAGAGCACCTCAGTTCAGCCTGACGCCGCCGTCCGGGGTCAGGGTCCAGTTCGGGTTGTGGGCGATCTCCCACGGGTGGCCGTCGGGATCGATCACCAGCGAGCTGTACCCGCCCCAGAACGTCTCGGCGGGCTCGCGGCCGATCGTCGCCCCGGCGGCCCGCGCCTCCTCGGTGACCGCGTCGACCTCCTCGGGCGAGCCGAGGGTGAGCGCCAGGGTCACGGCACCCCAGCCGCCCGAATCCTCGACCGCGCTGTCCTCGGCGAGCTTGGCGCGGTCCCAGAGCGCGAGGATCATGTCACCGGCCTGGAAGAAGACGACGTCGTCCTCCGGCTCCGCTCCGGTCTCCCATCCGAGCGCCTCGTAGAAGCGCCGCGCGCGGGCGAGGTCGGAGACGCCGAGGGTGATCAGGCTGACTCGCTGGCGCACGGACCTAGTGTGCCGCAACCGCCGCGGGGTTTGTCTCGGTATGCGAGACAAACCCCGCGGCCGGGGGACCGGTCACCGGGCCGGCTCGTCGGGCGAGCCGTTCGGGACCGGCGCCGGGAACAGCAGGTCGGCGAGGATCTCCTGCTCGGTGAGCTCGATCTCCTCGGTGACCTCGATCTCGATCGGGGTCGGCGCAGTCGATGGCACGGGCATGGTGGCCTTCCTTCCGCCGCTCGGGCGGCTAGGTTTCATCGAGCAACGCACCCTAGCAAACTAAGTTGCGTCAAGCAACTAAGTGTGCGAGAATCACACTCGTGCTGGGCCGGGAGTACGACCAGATCTGCTCGATCGCCCGCACCCTCGAGGTGCTGGGCGAGCGCTGGACGCTGCTGATCATTCGCGACGTCTTCAACCGCCGCCGACGCTTCGAGCAGATCCAGGAGAACCTCGGCGTCGCCCGCAACGTGCTCTCGGCGCGGCTGCAGTGGCTCGTCGACGAGGGCATCCTCGAGAAGCGCCCCTACCAGGAGCGCCCGACCCGGTTCGAGTACTTCCTCACCGACAAGGGGCTCGACCTGTGGCCGGTGATGATCTCGATGCTCGCCTGGGGCGACCGCCACCTCGCCGGCGGTCACGGGCCGCCGATGGTCGTTCGCCACCAGGAGTGCGGCGGCAAGGTCGATGGGCGGGGCATCTGCGAGCGCTGCGGCGAGCGACTCGGCGCCCGCGACGCCTACACCGAGTACGGGCCCGGAGCCCCGGCCGAGTGGCGGCGCGCCGCGTGAGCCGCGCTCGAGGCTGAGCACGCCCGGTCCGGCCCCGGCGCGGAACTAGCGGCCTCTAGAGTCCCGCCCGGTGGACTTCGAGCTCAGCGACGAGCAGCGGCTCCTGCGCGACACGGTGCGCGAGTTCGCGCGCTCGGAGGTCGCCCCGGTCGCCGAGGAGCTCGACCGCGAAAAGCGGTTTCCGTACGAGATCGTCGCCAAGATGGGCGAGCTGGGCCTGATGGGAATCCCGTTCGACCAGGAGTACGGGGGCGGCGGGGCCGACACGCTGAGCTACGCGCTCGCGGTCGAGGAGCTGGCCCGGGTCGACGCCTCGGTCTGCATCACCCTCGCCGGCCACATCTCGCTCGGCACGACCCCGATCCACCTCTGGGGAACGACCGAGCAGAAGGCGGACTGGCTGCCGGACCTCTGCGCCGGCCGCCGCCTCGGGGCGTTCGGGCTCACCGAGCCCGAGGCGGGCTCGGACGCGGGCGCGACCCGTACCCGGGCGCGGCTGGATGGCGATGAGTGGGTGATCGACGGGGCGAAGCAGTTCATCTCAAACGCCGGCACCGAGATCTCGGGCTGCGTGACGATCACGGCGCTGACCAGCGACGGCGGGTCGGCCCACGCCGGCAACGGGCGGCGCGAGATCTCGAACATCGTCGTCCCCAACGGGACACCCGGCTACGAGCCCGGCGAGCCGTACCGGAAGATGGGCTGGAACGCCTCCGACACGCGCCCGCTCTCGTTCGACGACTGCCGGGTGCCGGAGGCCAACCTGCTCGGGCGCCGCGGCGACGGGCTGCGGAACTTCCTCCAGGTCCTCGACGGGGGTCGAATCGCGGTCGCGGCGATGGGGCTCGGGCTCGCTCAGGGGGCGCTGGACGAGGCGCTCGCCTACGCCAAGCAGCGACGCGCGTTCGGGCGGCCGATCTCCAAGCACCAGGCGATCCAGATGAAGCTCGCGGACCTCTCGGCGGAGATCGAGGCCGCGCGCCTGCTCACCTACCGGGCGGCGATCACCAAGGACCGCGGGGAGCCGTTCACCCTCACCGCGGCGCAGGCGAAGCTGAAGACCGGCCGGCTCGCGGTCCGCGCGACCGAGGAGGCGGTGCAGATCCACGGCGGCTACGGCTACATCGAGGAGTATCCGGTCTGCCGCTTCTACCGCGACGCCAAGGTGCTCACGATCGGGGAGGGCACCGACGAGGTGATGCAGATGGTGATCGCGCGACGGCTGGGCTGCTGAGCGGAGCACCTCCATAGGTAAGGCGGCACCGCCGCCTTACCGTGCAAGTGCCCTGAGGCTCTTTACGCGTTTTGCGGGTTGATCTCGGGCTCGTCTCGGCTGCCACGAAGTGGCGTCCGCAGGGCGGGCTTAGACTCGCACCGCATTTCAACCCGGGCCGAACTTGGAGGGGAGGCACCGATGGCAATCGAGGACAGCAACGCGCGGTGGAGCCAGCTTGCCGCCGCGACCGAGGACATCTACGGGACCGCCGACGTCGTCGTCCCGATCTGCATCAGCCGCATCGACGGCAAGCCACACGAGCTGTCGCCGAAGGCGCGGCGGTTCGCCGAGGCGCTCTCGTTCACGGACGCCTGGTCGCGGATCACCGACGCCAGGAGCCGGAGGCTGGCGGCGTAGGCCGCGGCGTTTCCCGGCGGCGTAGGGCGACTCAGGCGCGGCGGGAGGTAACGCCCTCCCCGCGAGCAGCGAGCTCCCCGGCGCGCCCCGCGCCGTGCTCGATCCCATAGTGGTCCAAAAGCGCCCGCTCGGCCGCCGCGGTCAGCGGCGTCGAGGGGTCGACCTTCGGCGCCTCGCGGATCTGATCGCGGCCGTACGGGACCCAGACCCGGCCCACCCCCTCGACCGCGTCGCGCGCCGGAACCAGGGTGTGGTGGCCGAACCTGCCCATGCGCGCGAGCAGCCAGACCGGCGCGCCGCTGGCCTCGTCCACGAACGCGCCCTCGACCTTCCCGATGCTGCCGCCGATCCCGTCGAGGCGGTATCCGCCCCACCCACGGATCTGCTCGGCGCCCGGTGCCTCGGCCTCGGTTTCGGCGCCCGGCGCCTCGGCCTCCGCTCCCCCGCCCTGACTCGCCGGCTCAGCCATCGGACCTTTCTAGCAACTCGCGCGCGGCGGTCGCCGGATCGATCTCGCGGCTGACGACCCGCTCCAGCAGCCCCGCCCACTCCGGGTCGGCTTGGGCGCGCGCCTCGAGCTCGCGGCGCAGACGGGCGGCGGCGATCCCGAGCACCTCGGCGCGCAGGTTGCGAGCCCGCCGCTCCGCCAGCGTCCCCTTCTCTTCGATGTGGGCGCGATGGCTGTCGATCGTCTCCACCAGCTCGCGGATCCCCTCTCCCTTGGTGGCCTCGGTGCGGACGACGGGCACCCGCCAGGATCGATCGGGCCCGAGCGCCAGCACCGCCTTCACCTCGCGGACCATCGTGTCGGCGAGCGGGTGCTCGCATTTGTTGACCACGATCACGTCGGGGATCTCCATCACCCCCGCCTTGAGCGCCTGGATCGAGTCGCCCGAGCCGGGCATCAGGGCGAGCACCACCGTGTCGGCGTGGTCGACGACGTCGATCTCCCCCTGACCGACGCCGACGGTCTCGAGCAGGATGTCGTCCTTTCCCGAGGCGTCCATCAGCAGCGCCGCCTGCAGCGCCGCCTCCGCCAGGCCACCGAGCGATCCCCGGGTCGCCATCGAGCGGATGAACACGCCGGGGTCGAGGAAGTGATCGGAGAGCCTGATCCGGTCGCCGAGCACGGCGCCATGGGTGAACGGGCTCGATGGGTCGATCGAGAGCACGCCCACCTGCCTATCGTCCTCGCGCAGCCGGGCGCAGATCGATGCGATCAGGGTGCTCTTACCGACCCCGGGCGGCCCCGTGAGCCCGACGATTCGCGCCCCCCCGGTGCGTGGGTAGAGCTCGGCGACGAGCCGGTCGCCGTCGGGGTCGCGGTTCTCGACCAGGCTGATCGCGCGCGCGAGCGCCCGCTTGTCGCCGGAGACGAGCCGCTCGGCGAGCGAGTCGGTGGCTTGCTTGGGTGCCTCACCCACGGCGAGGAAGCCTAGAGTCCGCGGCCGGATGCTCGCCACGGCCCGCTTCCTGGCCCGCCACGGGATGCTCAACGCGCGCTACGCGCGGCTCTACTTCCGCTATCTGTGGCGACGGTTCCTGACCCCGGCCGGCTGGCGCTGGCAGACCGACGGCCCGGTGTTCCTCGGCAGGCGGCTCGAGCTTCAGATCGGCAAGCGCGGGACGATCCGCTTCGGCCGCTTCGCCTGGGTCGGAGACGGAACCAAGATCCGCTGCCACGAGGGCGAGGTGGTGATCGGGGCAAAGACGGTGCTGGGCCAGGAGTGCACGATCTCCGCCTACAAGCACGTGCGGATCGGGGAGCAGTGCGTGATCGCCGATCGGGCGATGTTCATCGACTTCGACCACGGGGTGGTCGAGGTCGAGCGCCCGATCCGCGTGCAGGGGATCTACAAGCGGCCGGTTGACGTCGGCTCGAACGTCTGGGTCGGCTACGGCGCCTGCGTGCTGCGCGGCGTCGCGATCGGCGACAACTCGATCATCGGCACCAGCTCGGTGGTGACCAAGGACGTGCCCGCCAACGGGGTGGTCGGCGGCGTGCCGGCGAAGCTGCTGCGGATGCGCGACGCGCCCCAGACCCTGCGCTGGCCGGACCCGGTCGAGCCCGACCCCGAGGCCGAAACGACGCTGGGCGCCTGAGCTCGTTTACCTGCCCGGGGCCCGGGGTAGGCGACATCCGAAGCGACGGAAGGAGCGAGCGATGGCGACCTGCGAGGTCTGCGGCAACGACTACGACAAGGCGTTCGAGGTGACCAGGGACGGCGAGAGCCACACGTTCGACAGCTTCGAGTGCGCGATCCACGCCCTCGCCCCCACCTGCGACCACTGCGACTGTCGGATCGTCGGCCACGGGGTGGAGTCGAACGGCTCCATGTTCTGCTGCGCCCACTGCGCCGAGCAGGAGGGCGTCACCGGGGTCGTCGACCGGGCCTAGCTCTATCCACTAGCGCTTGACCGCGGCCAGCTCCGCGTAGACCTCCGCGGTCTGCTCGGCCACGTCGGCCCAGTCGAAGCCGCGGATGTGCGCGAACCCCTCGGCGACGAGGCGCTCGCGCAGGTCGGGGTCGGTGAGCACCCGCTCGACCATCGCGCCCAGCGACTCGGGGTCCCGGGCGCGAAAGCGCAGGCCGACCTCGTCGTGTGGGACCACCTCGCGCAGCCCACCCGTGTCGGCGACGATGCAGGGACAGCCCGAGGCCATCGCCTCGAGCGCGACCAGCCCGAACGGCTCATAGATCGACGGGACCACGCAGACGTCGGCGATCCGGTAGAGGGAGTGCAGGACGTCGTCGCCGATCCAGCCGAGAAACGTGCCGTGCGACATCAGCCCCAGCTCCTCGGCCTGCCGGCGAAGCTCGGGCTCGTGGGTGCCCGACCCGGCGACCAGGAAGCGGGTCCCAGGCACCGAATCGAGCAGCCGCGGCATCGCCGCCAGGGCGAGCTGGAACCCCTTCTCGTAGACCAGCCGCCCGATCAGCAGCACGAGCCTCTGGTCGGGGTCCGCGAACTCGGCCCGCAGCCGCGCGAGCCCGGCGGAGTCGTGGGGCTGCATGTCGTCCGGGTCGATCCCGTTCGGGATCACCGCGACCCGCTCCTCGTCGACGCCGAAGATGTCGGCGATCTGCTCGCGCATGTAGAACGAGCAGGCGATCACCCGGTCCGCGCGGTTGGCGATCCAGCGCTCGATGCCGTGGATGTGGGACTGGGGGTGCTTGTCGACCCAGCCCTGGTGGCGGCCGTGCTCGGTCGCGTGGATCGTGGTCACCAGGGGAGCACGGAAGCGGCGCGCGAGGTGGTCGCCGGCCATCGCCACGAGCCAGTCGTGGCCGTGGACGAGGTCGAACTCGACCCGGTCGCCGAGCTCGACCCCGGCGGCGAGCATGTCGGAGTTCATCCGCTCCACCCAGGCGACGAACTCCCCCAGGTCGGTGGGGCGCTTCGGCTCCAGCACGCGGTGGATCTGGACCCCGCGCACGGTCTCCTCGGCCGGCGACTCCTCGCCGCCGCGGGTGAGCACGTGGACCTCGGTGCCGAGCGCGGCGAGGTTCTCCGCCAGCTTGCGCACGTGCCGGGCCAGCCCGCCCTCGATCAGCGGGGGGTACTCCCAGGAGAGGATCAGGACGCGGCTCAAGGATCGGACCTGGGTTACGTCTCGAGCAAGGGGGCGAGGCTCAGATCGGGCGCCAGGTTTCGCAGTCGCGGGTCCGGTGGATCGGCGGAGTGTATGGCCTCGAGCAGCGCCCGAGCGTGCCCCGTGGAGCGCCGCCACGGGTAGTCGCCGGCCTGGGCGCGGCGGTCGAGGAACGCCCAGTCGCTCGCCTGCACCGCGAGCAGCTCGCGCGCCGCCCGCTCGGCGGCGGCCGGCTCGAGGTCCGATCCGAGCGCGCGCAGCAGGCGCAGCTCCACCCGGCGCGCCGCCCAGGCGAGGTCGGCGACCGCGGGCGAGTCCCATGTCCGCAGGTCCTTGCCCTCGCCCCAGCTCGCGCGCCGCAGGGGGCGCGGCTCGGGATCGTGACGAGCGAGCGCCTCGGAGAGTGTGACGAGCCCGACTCCGGCACCCGGCGCCAGCCGAAGCACCTCACCGAGCCAGGTCGGTCCCTCCCACCACCAGTGGCCGAGGAGCTCGGTGTCGATCGCGAACACCATCAGCCCTTCGCGCCCGCGCTCGGAGCGAAAGCGCTCGAGCCGCTCGGTCACCGCGGCGACGAACTCGGCCGCCTGGCGGCGCGCGATCCCCTCTGCCTCGGCGGGCCGGTAGGGGCCGCCACCGATCGCCCACGGGCGCGAGCCGCGCATCGACTTGCGGTGAAAGTCAGCGTAGGCGGAGTCCGAGGGATAGCCCTCGAGCGACCACAGCCAGCTCACCGCCTCCCAGTCGATCGCGAACGCGACCGGCCCCGCGAGGGTGGCGATCGGCGCCAGCGCCGCGAGCTCCGGCTCGTGGGCGCTCTGATCGACGCAGGTGTAGGCGAGCTCGCGCTCGGCGAGCAGCCGCTCGAGCCCGGGCTCGAACGCGCACTCGGCCAGCCACAGGCCCGCCGGCGCGCCGAACCGCCTCGTGTGCGAGCGCAGTCCAGCGTCGATCTGAAGCCGCCGGCCGGCGCGCGTCGCCACCAGCGGCAGCACCGCGTGGGTCGCGGTCGAGGCGATCAGCTCCACCCGCCCCGCGCGCTGCGGCTCGCTGAAGAGCGCGAGCAGGTCGCGGTCTGCCCGCTCCAGCAGGCCGAGCGCGCGGCGATAGCGCTCGGCCTCGGCCAGGCACGCCTCGCGGTACTCGGGCTCGACGTCGGAGGCGTCGGCCTCGCAGGCGCCGAGGCGGTACTCGTGCAGAAATGCCTCGAGCCGCCCCGCGACGCCCGGCGCCTCGAGCTGGTCGGCGAGCACCGGGGTGACGGTGAGCGTGAGCCGGTCGGCGAGCTCGAGCACGGGCAGGTAGGAGCGGGCGACGGCGTCGAACAGCCACTCCTCGCCGAACGGGTAGGTGCCGAAGCCCTCGACGTAGGGCATGTGTGAGTGGAGGACGATCGCGAGATCCCCCACGTTGTCGCGCGCGGGTCCTGTCATCGCGAGATCTGGGGGGTGGTCGCGCGCGGGTCCTGTCGGCGCAGGATCTGGGAGCTGGTCGCGCGCGGGTCCTGTCATCGGAACTATCCCCGACCACCCGCGCGGGGCGCGGGTGGTCGGGGCCCTTTCCGGTGCCACCCGCGCGAGACGCCGCTTTGGCTCACGCCCGGCATACGGCCACGAAGTCGAGGGCTCGGTCGAGGTCCGTATCGGCTTCGTGCCTGATCTTGAAATCCGATGAAGAGATCGCGGGGACGAAGCGGTCGTAGAACGGCTTGGTCAGGCGCAGGGGCGGGTGCAGGCGGTCCCAGCCGAGGCGAAGGGCGAGCTCGTGGGCTCGGAGCTTGCGGGCGTGGAAGACGGCGTGGAGCTCTACCCGGGTGAAGTGGGGCTCGAGCAAGGTTCGGTACTCGGCGGCCGTGTACTCGCGCAGGTGCCAGGGGTTGTCGGACTTCTCGGCGCCCGCGGGCGCGAGCGTGAGCCGGTTCGGGGTCGAGACGTAGCTCAGCGGGGCGAGCTCGGCGAATCGGTCGAGCAGCGGCCCGGGGTCCTCGACGTGCTCGATCGTCTGGAGAAAGACGATCGCGTCGCGGGGCTCGGCATACGCCTCTACCAGGCCGCGCTCGAAGCGCAGGTTCGGCCGCCGGTAGCGCAGGCAGGCGTGCTCGTGCGCCTCGGGGTTGGCGTCGACGCCGACGACCTCGG
This sequence comes from Solirubrobacterales bacterium, assembly GCA_050697155.1. Lineage (GTDB taxonomy): Bacteria > Actinomycetota > Thermoleophilia > Solirubrobacterales > 70-9 > JBOGZD01. The sequence goes on from JBOGZD010000014.1 coordinate 13,776, forward strand.
CGGCGCTGCGGGCGAGCGCGTCGGAGCCGTAGCCCTCCCCGCAGGCGAGGTCGGCGACCTCCGCCCCGCCGACCCGGGACGCGATCCACTCATAGACGGCCAGGTGGCGCCGAAACCAGTAGTTCTCCGCGGGGACGTCGGGCAGGGTGCGCTCTCCGGTGAGCTCCAGCGGGGGCACGCCGTCCGGCTGATCGCGCTGCAGAACAGGCTCAGAGCACTCGCTCAAGGGCGCTGACCGTAGCGGGCGACGGGCCGTACCATCCGCCGCCATGCCCGCCGCGCCATCCGCGACCCCGGAGCGGATCAAGGACTCGAACATCCGCTACCACGACGCGGCCGCCGCCGGCTACGACGCGAAGTGGGGAGTCGACTTCGACACGGTCGGCCAGGCGCAGGTTCGCGCGAAGCTGGCCAAGGCGCTCGGCGGGACGCCGGGGCGACCGTTCGGCGACGCGCTCGAGATCGGCGCGGGCACCGGCTACTTCACCCTCAACCTGCTCCAGCTCGGGCTGATCGAGCGGGCGACCGCAAGCGACATCTCGCCCGGCATGCTCGCCGCCCTGGGGCGCTCGGCCGATGCTCTCGGGGTGGAGGTGGAGACCGTGCGCAGCGAGGCCGAGCGGCTGCCGTTCGGGGACGCGCGATTCGACCTCGTCTTCGGCCATGCGGTGCTCCACCACATCCCCGACCTCGAGCGCGCGATGGGCGAGTTTCGCCGGGTGCTGCGGCCGGGCGGGGTGCTCGCCTTCTGCGGCGAGCCGTCGCGCTACGGCGATCGCCTCGCCGCGCTGCCGAAGCGCGGCGGAGCCGTGCTGGCGCCCCTTTGGCGGCTCGCCGTGCGGGCCTCACCCGCCACCGCGCCGGCGGACGAGGCCGCCGACGACCACCGGCTCGAGTCGGAGGTCGACGTCCACGCCTTCGCCCCTGACGAGCTGCGGCGGCTGCTCGCCGACGCCGGGCTGGTCGGGGTCCGGGTCGGAGGCGAGGAGCTGCTCGCGAACGCCTACGGCTGGCTCGTGCGCTCGCTCGAGATGAGCGCCGAGCCGGAGGAGATCCCGAAGGGTTGGCGCCGGTTCGCCTTTCGCAGCTACCTCGCCCTCCAGCGACTCGACGCGGCCCTGCTCGAGCCGCGCCTGCCCGCAGAGCTCTTCTACAACCTGGTGCTGTCGGCCCGCAAGCCCGAGTGAGCTAGCGAACGGCGACGCCGAGGACGTGGGAGACGGTCGGCATCAGGGGCGCCGGCGAGAACCCGAAGCGGTCCGTGGACCTGATCTCGAACCCCGCTCGCTCGATCGCCCCCTCGGTGTCCCGCGCCATGTGACAGCCGCCCGAGACCCGTGACCAGCCGAGATCGGCGATCCGCTGGAGCCCCGCCACCAGCCGGCGTGCGGAGACGACGTGCTCGTAGTAGCGCAGCTCGCCCCCCGGTCGGAGCACTCGGCGGATCTCGGCCAAGGCGCCGGCCTGGGCCGGGACCGAGCAGAGGACGAGCGCGCATACCGCCGCGTCGTACTCGCCGTCGGCCCCGGGAAGCGCCACGGCCTCGGCGTCGACGACCGTGATCGGGACGGGCGCCGACTCGGCGGCCTTCAGCGCCTTGGCGCGCAGCATCGGCTCGGGCTCGACGGCGACCACCTCGGTGACGTCGGTCGGGTAGTGCGAGAAATTCGGGCCGTGGCCGCAGCCGATCTCGACCACCCTGCCCCGGAGGCCGGCAAGCAGAGCCTCGCGGCGCTCGAACTGGCCGCGCTCGTCGGCCTTGCCCTCGATCTTGAGGTACTCCCGCGCCCACCGCGGGCCCTTCTCCTCGGCGACGGGATCGGCCATCCGGCCCAAGCTACCCGAACGTGAACGCGTAGCCGGTGACCCCGGGGTCGAACCGCAGGCCCAGCGCGTGGCGGCCGGCCCGGGGCAGCTCGACCAGGCGGTAGAGGCGCTGCTCGTCGATCGTCGCGCGGCCGCCGCTCACGTCCTCGCCCGCAAGGCGGTCGGGGACGGGGCGGCCGTCGAGCTCGACCTCGACCCCGGCCGGGCCCGCGGGCGAGCCGAGGACGAGGAAGACCCGGCGCGCCTTGAAGCCGAGGTTGAGCTGGGCACCCGAGACCGCCCGCGCCGATGTGTCAGCGATCCGCCAGCGGCCGCCGTAGGCGAACCCGTTCAGCGGCAGGCGCTCTGCGGAGACCGGCTCGAAGCCCTGCTCGCCGGGACGAATCGGCCCGTTGACGAAGCCCTCGGCGCGGTCGGCCCCGAGGTAGGTCTCCGGGGTGCGCAGCCGTGGATCGGCGGTCTCGGCGTCCTGGGGGCCGGCACCGCGTCCGATCTCCTCGTCGCCCGCGTCCCGCAGCAGCGCGCGGATCGCCGCCTCGGTGGTTTCGTACTCCCCCTCGCCGAAGTGGGCGAAGCGGACCCGCCCGTCGGCGTCGATCAGGTACTTGGCAGGCCAGTATTGATTGCCGAACACGGTCCAGGTGCCGAACTCGTTGTCCTGGACCACGGGGTATTCGATCCCGTGGTCGTCGATCGCCTCGGCGACGTTCCCGGCGTCGCGCTCGAACGAGAACTCGGGGGAATGCACGCCGACGATCACCAGCCCGTCGTCGCGGTACTCGGCGTCCCAGGCGCGCAGGTAGGGCAGCGTGCGGATGCAGTTGATGCAGGTGTAGGTCCAGAAGTCGATCAGCACGACGCGGTCCTCGGCGTTGGTCAGCTCCCCGATCGACAGCGGCTCGGAGTTGAACCACTCCCCCGGGGCCACGAAGTCGGGCGCCGGGCCGTAGTCGGGCAGCTCGACCCCGGCCTCCGCCTCCGCCGCGCCGCCCTCGGTCGCCCCGTGTCCGCCGCGGACCGCGGCGAGCTCGTCGGCGACCGCCTCGCTCTGCTCCAGCTCGCCGCTCGGGTTGACGAGAACGGCCGGCAGATCGTCGGCGATCGCGTTCTGGAACTCGAGGTCGAGGTCGGCGGTCATCGCCACCGCGACGGCGACCATCGCCACCCCCATCGCGGCCTGAATCCGGGCGCGGTGGGGCTTGAACGCGTCGGTGACCCGGCGCCCACCGAGCATCACGAGGTAGAGCACGGCGCCCGAGCCGACGGCGTAGGACAGGGCGACGGCGAGCTTGCCGGCGGTGAAGTCCTGCGCGGCGGAGACCGTGATCACCCCGGCGAGGATCGGCCCCGCGCAGGGCGTGTAGACGAGTCCGAGGCTGGCGCCGAGCAGCATCCCCGAGCCGAAGCCGTCCCCAGCCACCCGAGCCGGCCCGGGGGCGATCCGCGTTCCCCATGCCTCGATCCGCCCCGCGAGCCCGGGCCAGAGCAGCGAGAGCCCGAACGCGAACAGGGTCACGATCGCGATCGTGCGGACGAGGTCATCGGGCAGCCCGAGCGCGTCGATCACGTAGACGAGCCCGACCGTGGCGAAGGTGAACGCGACCACCAGCCCGGTGACCACGCCCAGCGGCCGCCGCCGCCCGCCGCTGACGCCGGCGCCCAGCACCGCCGGCAGCACCGGCAGCACGCAGGGCGAGAGCGCCGTCGCGGCGCCCGCCACCAGCGCGAAGAGCATCAGCAGGGCCACGACGCCTCCAGAGTCCCCCGAGCCCGTAAAGCGTTACTGACCGCCCTCGCGGCCGGCGCCGTCGCTCGCCCTTGACGCCTTCCTCCGGGTATGCGGAAGGCAGGCGTCAATCCAGGCGCCGGCAGCGGTAGAGCTTCACCTCGCCCTCGATCCCCCGCAGGCGCTTGGCGCCGGCGAACGACCAGCGATAGCCGTCCGACAGCGCGTCGTGGACCGCCTCGCTGGCGAGCACACTGCCGGGTCGCGCGCGGGTGGTGATCCGGCTGGCGAGGTTGACCGGGCGCCCGTAGTAGTCGCCACCCCGCGCCACCGCCGCCCCGGTGGCGACTCCCGCGCGGAGGACCGGGAAGCCGTCTCCCTCCGCCTCCGCGGCATCGAGAAGGGCGAGCGCCGCGTCGACCACCGCGTGAGCGTCCGGGCCCACCAGCATCGCCGCGTCGCCGATCAGCTTCACCAGCCGCACGGGCGCCTGCGCGACCCCGCTCGCGAGCGCCCACAGGCGACGGCTCAGCGTGCCCAACTCCTCAGCCGGAAGCCGCTCGCCGAGCCTGGTGAAGCCGACGAGGTCGGCAAAGCAGACCGTCACCTCGGCCGCGCCGGCGACGTCACCGGCGGCCACCTGCTCGGCGCTGATCGCGTCGTGGCGCAGCTGCTCGCGCAGATGCAGGTTGAGGATGTAGGTGAGCGAGTCCCCCAGCAGCGGCGTGAGCCCTCGCGCCACGTCCCGGAACCTGAGCGCGAGGTCGTACTCCGTGTCGCCGCGCTGGGCAAAGGCCCCGCCGACCGTGCTGCGGGCGGCTGCGGCGACCTGCGACATCGCGACCCCGAGCACGCGCGCGACCTCGAGGATCTCCTCGTCGGGCACCCCGGCGCCACGCAGGGCCGCGACGCGCTGCGCTCCCTCCAGGTCGGCGTCGGTATAGGCGACCTCGTCGGGGTCGGCGAGCGCCATGCCGAGAGCCCGCTGGTCGCGGTCGAGCATCTCGCGCTCGAGGCCGGACAGCTCGGCGATCTGGTTCGCGGTGTAGCGCGCGTCGCCACCGCCAAGCTCGCGCTCGACCGGCAGCAGCGCGAGCCGATCCTCGGCGACGGCGTGGCGCAGCTCGTCGAGCGATACGCCGTCGCCGGCGAGCTCGGCGAGCAGCCGGCGCCGCGCCTCACGGGCCTTGCCGCGGGTCCCCTTCAGCAGGCCCTCGGCTTCGAAGTCGATCTCGTCCGCCACGGCTCGGCCGCCCATTCTGCCGCTCCAAGCCGCCTAAGATGAGCACATGGACGCCGACGCCGTCGAGCTGCCGATCTTCGAGCTTCCGGTGGTGTTGCTGCCGGGCGAGCTGCTGCCGCTGCACATCTTCGAGGACCGCTACAAGCGCATGGTCGCCGACTGCCTCGAGGGCTCCGAGCCGTTCGGGATCGTCTTTCGCGACGGCGACGGAAACGCCCACCGGATCGGCTGCGAGGCGCGGGTCACCGAGGTCACCGAGCGCTTCGACGACGGCCGGATGAACATCGTCGTCGCCGGCGAGCGCCCCTTCCGCGTCCTCGATCGGTTCGAGGCCCCCGCATACCCCGCGGGGGAGGTGGAGCCGATCGGAGGCGTCGCCTTCGCGGCGGAGGGCGAGGGGGACGTTGATGCGACGGATCCAGCCACGAAGGCGCGCGAGGCGTTCGCCGCGCTCGTTCACCGGGTCTCCGGCGAGCCGCCCGCCGACGCCGAGCTCGAGGCGCTCGACTCCTACTCGCTCGCGGCCCGGGTCGAGCTCCCCGCGGAGACCAAGCAGCGGTTGCTGGAGCTGCGCTCAGAGCCGGAGCGCATGCGGGTGCTCGCCGCGGCCTTCGGCGCGCTCGTCGACGCGGTCTCGCGATCGGAGGAGATCGCCGAGCGGGCGCGGATGAACGGCAAGGTGATCGTCGGCGGCGAGCCGCGCGGGGCTTAGACCGGGCGCCCCGATGCGCGAGCTTCCGCTCCCCGCGCACTTCGATCCGGACCGTGTCGGCGACGTGTGGCGGGTCCCGTACGAGGATCGCGCCCGGGAGGCGCCGGAGTGGGCGGAGAAGCACGGCGTGGGCCCGGCCGCGGAGGACTCCTTTCGCCTCTGCCTCCTCGTCGTCGACGTCCAGAACACGTTCTGCATCCCTGGGTTCGAGCTCTTCGTCGCGGGGCGCTCGGGCACGGGCGCCGTCGATGACAACCGGCGCCTGTGTGAGTTCGTCTACCGCAACCTGGGCGCGATCACACAGATCCACCCCAGCCTCGATACCCACCACGCGATGCAGGTGTTCCACGCGATCTGGCTGGTCGACGAGCAGGGCAACCATCCGGCTCCCTATGCGCTGATCTCCGCCGAGGACGTCGCGGCCGGCCGCTGGAGCGTCAACGCCGCCGTTGCCGAGGCGCTCGGCATCGAGGTCGACTACGCGTCGCGCCACCTCGCCCACTACACGCGCCGGCTCGCCGAGGGCGGCAAGTACGACCTCACGGTGTGGCCGTACCACGCGATGCTCGGCGGCATCGGCCACGCGCTCGTCTCGGCGGTGGAGGAGGCCGTCTTCTTCCACGGCGTCGGCCGCTACAGCCGGCCCCAGTTCGAGGTCAAGGGGGATCGGCCGCTCACCGAGCACTACTCGATGCTCGGGCCGGAGGTCACCGAGGGCCCGGACGGCGACCCGATCGGCGCCAAGAACGCGGAGTTGATCGAGCGGCTGCTCACGTTCGATGCGATCGTCGTCGCCGGGCAGGCCAAGAGCCACTGCCTGGCCTGGACGATCGACGATCTGCTCGAGGACGACGAGGTGCGCGACCGCGGCCTTGCGGAGCGGACATACCTGCTCGAGGACTGCACCTCTCCCGTGGTCGTGCCCGGAGTCGTCGACTACACCGATGATGCGGACGCCGCGTTTGAGCGCTACGCGAACGCGGGCATGCGCGTCGTCCGCTCAACCGACCCGGTCGATAGCTGGCCGGGCCTCGCCGAGCGCATGACGGCGGCGAGCGAAGCGGGGTCTGGCTGAGGGCCGGGGGTGCCGGCGCGGCGCCGCGGGGGCGCGGGTCCGTGGGACCGCGGGCGCCGGTGGTCGGGATCCCGGCGCGTTCGGCGCCGCGCGCGTGGGTGGCCGGTCCCGTAGGGGGGAGGGGGTGGTGGGGCGGGCGGGGTCAAGAACCCCGTACGCGCCGCGCCGCGGGCGAGCGATGCGAGGTTTCCCCGCCAGGCGGGTATAAACCTCGCACGCGCGCCGATCCGGCGGACGGATGCGCGGTTTTGTCCGCCAGGCGGGCACAACGTCGCAGGCGCTTCGATCCGACGAGCGGATGCGCGGTTTTGCCCGGTCGCGCGGTCCCCAACCCGGTACGCGCTCAGGATTTGCCCGCGCGTGTGAGCTTGGCGTCGACATAGGCCGACACGTGCGTATCCGGTTTGCTCAGGCTGCGCCGAGGAGGCGCCTGGCGGGGTCCGGTGCTCGAGCGCCCCGGCCACCGCGTTGTGCGCAGCGGGTCGGGCGGCGAGGGAAGCGGCACGGAGCCGGCTCCCGCCCCCGCCGAGATGGCTTGAACCGTACATATTCACCGGCTCGAGCCATCTCGGCCGCCGGCGCTTGCCACCCGAGCTCGTCGCGGGCGCGCTCGTGCGAGGACCTGACGTAACCGGATACTCACGAGGCCGACAACCTCACCCGCGCGCCGGCGCCGAGGGCGCGTGTCGTGTTGACGGTCACCCGCCGGGTGAGCCCGGACCAAACCAGCGTCCCGGGCGCCGCAGACCCTCGCGTCGCACAGACCAGGCCGGTAGGCCCCTCCCCTACGTGACCGGCCAGCCACGCCCGCGCCACCGAATGCGCCGGGATCCCCACCGCCGGCGCCTGCGACACCACCCTCCCCCCTACCGGTCGCGCGGTCCCCAACCCGGTACGCGCTCAGGATTTGCCCGCGCGTGTGAGCTTGGCGTCGACATAGGCCGACACGTGCGTATCCGGTTACGTCAGGTCCTCGCACGAGCGCGCTCGCGACGAGCTCGGGTGGCAAGCGCCGGCGGCCGAGATGGCTCGAGCCGGTGCATATGTACGGTTCAAGCCATCTCGGCGGGGGCGGGAGCCGGCTCCGCGGCGCTTCCCTTGACGCCCGACCCGCTGCGCACAACGCCGTGGCCGGGGCGCTCGAGCACCGGACCCCGCCAGGCGCCTCCTCGGCGCAGCCTGAGCAAACCGGATACTCACGAGGCCGACAACCTCACCCGCGCGCCGGCGCCGAGGGCGCGTGTCGTGTTGACGGTCTCCCGCCCGGGGTCAGACCGGACCAAGACCGGCGCCCCGGGCGCCACCCGCCCTCGCGCCCCAGCACCACGGCCGGTAGACCCTCCCCTACGTGACCGGCCACCCACGCCCGCGCCACCGAATGCGCCGGGATCCCCACCGCCGGCGCCTGCGACACCACCATCCCCTCCCCTACGTGACCAGCCACCCACGCCCGCGGTGCCGCCACCGCCCGGATCCCCACCCCCGGCACCCGCGCCCTTAGGCGACCGCCACCGCCCCGCCCCGCCGCGGATCGCCGCCGCCGGCGAAGCGCCCGTCGGGATCGCGGGCCACCGCGTGCACGCCGCCGAAGAAGACGTTGCGCTCGGTCCAGCGCACGACCCCGTAGCCGCGCCGCTCGAGCCTCTCCAGCGCCTCGGGGTCGGCGCCGGGCTCGGCCTGAACCGTGCCGGCCTCGAAGTGCACCCGGGGCGCCAGCACCGCGTCGGCGACGCGGTCGCCGGCGACGAGGCGAAGGATGGTTTGCAGGATCGCCGAGCGAATCCGGTTCGAGCCGCCGCTTCCGAGCACCGCCTCGAGCTCGCCGTCGCGCAGGACCGCCGTCGGCGCCATCATCGACGGCATCCGGCGGCCGGGGGCATGGCGGTGAAAGCCGTGCGGGTTGAGGTCCTCCTCGCCGAGCATGTTGTTCACGTGCACGCCGGTGCCGGGGACGATCAGGCCCGAGCCGGTGCCGTTCGAGCAGGTGACGCTGGCGCAGCGGCCCTCACCGTCGACGACGGTGATGTGGGTGGTCGAGCCGAGGGCGTCGCCGGGCGCGATCGGCCCGGCGCCGGCCCGGCGGCGCTCGCTGACCTGCTCGGCGCCGCGGGCGAGGCGCGCCGGGTCGAGGAAGCGCTCGGCGAAGCCCTCCTGCTCGAGGCCGGAGAGGAAGTCCTCCGTCCGCGCCGCCTGGGCCTCCTCCATTGCGGCGACGACGCCCTCCGTGTCGAGCGCGCCGGTGCGCTCCAGCAGCTCGAGCGCGAACGCGATCAGGATCCCGCCCGAGGACGGCGGCGGGTTGGTGAGCACCTCCCGCCCGGCGAACCGGGCCCGCACCGGCCGACGGGGGCGCGATGCATAGGCGGCGAGGTCGTCGCGGCCGAGCGTGCCGCCCCGCTCGCGGACCCAGTCCGCCACCGCGGCGGCGACCTCTCCCTCGTAGAACGGCGCCGAGCCCTCGCTTCCGAGCCGCTCCAGCGCGTCGCCGAGATCCGGGAAGCGAAGCCGATCGCCGGGGGCGAGGATGTGGCCTTCCGGCGCGTAGATCGCCCGGGCCTCCCCGTAGTGGGTGAGGATCGGCTCGAGGATCGCCATGAACCCCGCCTGCTCGGCGTTTACCTCGATCCCGTCGCGGGCGAGCCGCGCCGCGGGCGCGGCCAGCTCGGCAAGCGGCACGGTCCCGTGGCGCGCCAGTGCCTCCTCGAGCCCGGCCGGCGTGCCCGGGACGCCGCAGGAGGCGGCGCCGATGTGGAACACCTGCGGCGACTCGGGGGTGAAGTAGACCGGGACCGCGATCAGGTCGGCGGACCGCTCTGCCCCGTCGGCGCCGGGGACGGCGACGAAGAAGTCCAGCACCTCGGCGTCGGCGCCGTCGTGGACGAGCATGTAGCCGCCCGCCCCGAGTCCCGTGAGCGGGCTCTCGGTGACGAACGAGGTCATCACCGCGGCGACGGCGGCGTCGACCGCGTTCCCGCCCTCGCGCAGCGTGCGCGCCCCCGCCTCGGCGGTCAGCGGATGCCCGGCTGCGACGACGCCGCGGCTCATAATGCGACGCTACGCCGCCAGGCGGCGAAAACCAAGCAGATCAAGGACGCAGGAAGGGCGGCGAAGGGAGCTTGCTCGAAATGCAAGTGACCGAGCCGCCCGACCGAGGACGCCGAGATGCGCAGGTTTGCAGCCGCCTGGCTAACGGCCGGGGATGAACTCCGGGACGTCGATCGATAGGTCCCGCGGACGGGACTCGAAGCTCTTCGCCGTCCCGGCGCGGCGGTCGGCGGGTCGCTTGGTCGCAGTCGTCGTCGTACCCGCGGCGCGGCGCTCGAGGCCTCCGTTGCCGTCGGCGCGGCGCCCCCGGCCGTCGAACCGGGTGGCGATCACCGTCACCCACACCTGGTCCGTGAGCGAGTCGTCGATGTTGGCGCCGAAGATGATGTTGGCGTCGGGGTGGGCGGCCTCCTGGACCACCTTCGCCGCCTCGGACACCTCGAGCAGCGAGAGGTCAGGCCCGGCGGTGATCGAGAGCAGGATCGAGCGGGCGCCGTCGACCGAGGTCTCGAGCAGCGGCGAGGAGACTGCGTGGTCGGCGGCCGCAACGGCGCGGTTGTCGCCGGCGCCCATGCCGATCCCGAGCAGGGCGTGGCCCGCGTCGCGCATCGTCGTCCGCACGTCGGCGAAGTCGAGGTTGATCAGGCCCGGCAGGGTGATCAGCTCGGAGATCCCCTGAACGCCCTGGCGCAGGACGTCATCGGCGACCTGGAACGCCTCGATCATCGTCGTGGTCTTCGCGAGCACGCCGAGCAGGCGCTCGTTCGGGACCACGATCAGCGTGTCGACCTCCGCCGAGAGCGCCTCGATGCCGTCCTCCGCCTGCTTCGCGCGGCGGGTGCCCTCGAACCGGAACGGCTTCGTGATGATGCCGACCGTGAGCGCGCCGACGTCCCGGGCGAGGCGGGCGATCACCGGCGCGGCGCCGGTCCCGGTGCCTCCTCCGGCGCCGGCGGTGATGAAGACCATGTCGGAGCCCTTGAGCAGGCGCTTGATCTTGTCCTGCTCCTCGAACGCGGACCGGTAGCCGAGCTCGGGGTCCGAGCCGGCGCCGAGCCCGCGCGAGAGGCCGCTGCCGAGGTGCACGGTGACGTCGGCGGTCGACTGCTGCAGCGACTGCAGGTCGGTGTTGATCGCCATGAACTCGACCCCCGGGATCTGCGCCTCGACCATGCGGTTGATCGCGTTCACGCCGGCGCCGCCGATGCCGACGACCCGGATCACCGGAGCATGCGGGCGCGGCGCGCCGACTGGAAGGTCACGGTAGGAGGGCTCGTCGCGACCGTAGGTCGGCCCCTCGACGTCGACTCCCTCGTCGGTGAAGATCCTGCTCAGGCGCTCCTTGGCCCCGGGAACCTCCGGCTCCAGGGTCTCGCGCTCCTCGACCCGGTAGGCGCGCACCCGCTCGGGGTCGGGGGGCGCCGGCTCGCGTTCGCGAGGCTCGGGCTCACGGGGCGGCTCGGGCTCCCGAGCCGGCGGCTGCGGCTCGCCGCCCGCCGGCTCGGTCCGCTCCCGGTCGAGGACGGGGGTGTCCTCCTCGGGCGGTGACCCCGGCGGCGCGGGCGCCTCCGGCGGATCTTCGGGCTCGACGGTTGAGCGAAAGAGGTCGGCGAGCGGGCCCTCGCGCATGCTGGCCCGCTTACGACGCGCCATTCGTCAGAACCTCCCTTGCGAGCTCGCGGTAGTAGTTGGCAGCGTTGCCCTTCGGATCGTACTTGAGCACGCTGCTGCCGCGAACCGGCGCCTCGGCGAACTTGATCGCCTTGCGGATGCGGGTGTCGAAGACGAGATCGCCGAAGTTCTCCTCCAGGATCTCGACCGCCTCCTTCGCATGCACGGTGCGAGAGTCGAGCATCGTCGGCAGGATGCCCTCGATCTTCACTCGCGGGTTGAGGTTCTCGCGGATCATGTCAAGCGTGTTCTGGAGCTGGATCAGCCCGCGCATCGACAGATACTCGCACTGCACCGGGACGATCACCTTGTCGGAGGCGGCGAGCGCGTTCACCGTCAGCAGCCCGAGGCTGGGCGGCGTGTCGATGCAGATGAAGTCGTAATCGTCGGTGACCTCCGAGAGCGCCTTCTCGAGCGAGCGCTCGCGGCCGATCTGGGTCGACATCGCGATCTCGGCCCCGGCGAGGTCGATCGAGGCCACCGCGATGTCGATCTCGCGCTCCTGGATCACCTCGCGGATCGGAATGTGATGGACGAGCACGTCGAACATCGACTTCTCGACCTTGTCGGGGTCGATTCCCTGGCTCATGGTCAGGTTTCCCTGCGGGTCGAGGTCGATGCAGAGGACCTCGTGCCCGGACTCGGCGAAGGCCACGGCGAGGTTGAGGGTGGTGGTCGTCTTCGCGACGCCACCCTTCTGGTTTGCGAACGAGATCACCTGCGCTCGGCGGTCGGGATGCTCGTCCTCGCCGGCCGGGCTCGGGGTGCGCACCGGCGTCAGCGCTTCGCTGGCGGTGATCCGGCCCGCGTCGTCGTCGTGCTCGGCAAGAGCGGCGTTCGCGGGCGGTGGCTCGGGGGCGCGCTCTGACGTGGAGACGCTCACGTCGCGCCCGTCCTCATCGGGGCGTGGTGGACGGTTGAAAAGACCCATACGTTCGCGACTATTCGCACGCGCAACGGGGTTTCCTCCCCCTGCAACTGAAATGATCGCCGCCGTGCCCGACCTGCTGGAAAAGCGGCTCGTGGTCGTCACCGGCAAGGGAGGGGTCGGCAAGTCGACGGTTGCGGTCGCCCTCGCCCTTGCGGCGGCCCGCGAGGGCAAGCGGACGATCCTCTGCGAGGTCTCCTCGCAGGAGCGCCTCTCACAGGTCTTCCATCGCGCCGAGGTCGGCTTTCACGAGGTCGAGATGCGCGACAACCTGTGGGCGATCTCGATCGATCCGGACGAGTCGATGCGCGAGTACGTGCTGCTGCAGCTCAAGGTCCGCGCGATGCGCGATCTGCTCTTCCGCTCGCGCATCTTCACCTACCTCGCGGCAGCCACCCCGGGCCTGAAGGAGCTGGTCACGATCGGCAAGATCTGGGAGCTGGCCCAGCTCGACCGCAAGGTCAAGCACGGGCGCAAGTACGACTTCGTGATCGTCGACGCGCCCGCCACCGGCCACGGGGTCGGCTTCCTGCAGACGCCCCGGACCTTCGCGGGGATCGCCCGGGTCGGGCCGATCAGCCAGCAGGCCAAGGCGCTCGACCGGTTCATCTGCGATCACGACAACACCGGTGCCGCGATCGTCGCCCAGCCCGAGGAGATGGCGGTGAACGAGACCGCGGTGCTCGAGGCCGAGCTCGGCGGCGAGGTCGGGGTCGCGGTCGACCGCGTCTACATGAACGGCCTCTATCCCGAGCGATTCGACGCCGCGGAGGCGGAGCGGCTGGCGGCGCTGGACGCCGACGGGGCGGTGCGCGCCGCCTGCCAGGCGGCCGTGCGCCAGAGCCGGCGGGCGCGCGCCCAGCGGGAGCAGCTCGCCCGGCTCGAGGAGCTGGCCTCGGCGCCGGTCCAGACGCTGCCCTACCTGTTCGAGCCCGAGATCGGGGTCGAGCAGATCGAGGCCCTGGCCGAGGCAATCTGATGGCGAGCGTCGCCAAGCTGCTCGAGGGCAAGCGGGTCTGCATCTGCGCCGGCTCGGGCGGGGTCGGCAAGACGACCACCTCGGCGGCGATCGCCGCCGGGATGGCGGCCCGCGGCTTGCGGGTCGCGGTGCTGACGATCGACCCGGCGAAGCGGCTCGCGGACTCGCTCGGCCTGCCCGAGCTCGGCAACACCGAGCGCCAGGTCGATCCGGAGCTGTTCGCGTCCCTGGGGATCGACATGGGCGGCGGCGAGCTCTGGGCGATGATGCTCGACGCGAAGGCCACCTTCGACGAGGTCGTGCGCAAGCACGCCCCCGACGAGGAGACGCGCGAGAGGATCCTCTCCAACCGCATCTACCAGCAGCTGTCGGCCGCCCTCGCCGGGTCGCAGGAGTACATGGCGATGGAGAAGCTGTTCGAGATCCATGCCGAGGACCGCTACGACCTGCTCGTCCTCGACACGCCGCCGTCGCGAAACGCTCTCGACTTCCTGGACGCGCCGCGTCGTCTGACCCAGTTCATCGAGGGCCGCGCCCTACAGGTGTTCATGAAGCCGACCGGCCTCGGGATGCGGGTCTTCGGGCGCGGCGCGGGGATGGCGTTCTCGGTCCTGCGGCGGATCACCGGCGTCGACCTGCTCGAGGACCTCGCCGAGTTCTTCCAGGCGATGAGCGGCATGGTCGGCGGCTTTCGCGAGCGGGCCCGCCGGGTGAACGAGCTGCTCGCAGACCCCGCGACCTCGTTCCTGGTCGTCTGCGGGCCCCAGGGGGAGCCGATCTCCGAAGCCGTCTACTTCCACCGCAAGCTGGTCGAGGCGCAGATGCCGTTCGGCGGAGTGATCGTCAACAAGGTCCACTACGAGGAGGAGCTCGCCGACCCGGGACCGGAGCTCGAGGGTGAGCTGGCCGCCGCGCTGGGCGATTCGGAGCTGGCCCAGCGGGTGGCCGCCAACTTCGCGGACTTCCGCGCGCTCTCGGCCCGGGACCGCGGCAACGTCGCCCACCTGGCCGCGGAGATGCGGACCGCGGTCGTGATCGAGGTCCCTTACCTCGACGAGGACGTCCACGACCTCACCGGGCTGATGGAGGTCAACCGCTACCTGTTCGCCTCCGGCGCCGAGGAGCGGACGGCGATCGCCGCCCGGGGTTAGCCGCGGACAGGCCGAAGCCACCGAGCCGAAGCTCGGTGGCCAGGCCTGCTCTTCCTGGGGTGATCGGAGGAAGCTTTCGGTAAAGCAGCGGCCTCGACAGCCGCCGGAGTCGGCTTCGGCCTTCGGCCTCCGCCTCCTATGAGACCTCGGCCCGCCGCCGGCGGTCGTAGGCGATCTCGCGCACGTTCCACTCGGTGGTCTCCGGGCGCGGGAAGAGGTTGGCGACGCGGTCGTGGTGGGCGCGGCGCTCGGCTCGGGTCTGCTCGATGAGCCGCAGCACCGGGCTGGCGTCGTCGGGCAGGGCGGGTGGCTCGGGCGTCCCCTGCACCGTCTCCTCGAAGATCTTCTGCTGAGACTCCAACACTGAAACCCTCCGGACCATAATTCGCTCCTCGGGCTCGATCTCCTCGTCGAGATCCTCGCGGTACTCGACCTCGGGGGGCTCGTCCTTCTCGCGGTAGGAGAGCTCGGGGACCTCCTCGCCGACGCCGTCGTCGACGAGCTCGTCGACGCTTTCGCCGGTTGCCAGTGCCCACTCCTCGGTGGCCCCGCGCTGCTCGGCCTCGACGCCGTCCCCGACCGCGAGCCCATCGGCAAGCAGGATCTCGTCGGCGGTGCTGCGCAGGTCGGTGCCGAGGTGGCCGCAGGCGGCATCCTTGAGGATCGCGCGGGTGAGCTGCTCGAGCTCGGCGGCGATCTCCGCCGGCGACGCGGCCGACGGTGCGCCCGCTGGCTCGCCGCTCCACAGCTCGCGCTCGAGCCCGATCGCGTGGTCGACGACCGCCTTCACCTCGCCGCGACGCTCGGGCTCCGCGCACAGCGCGGCGACCCGCATCGACAGCCCGAGCTCGGCGGGGCCACCGCCCTCGAGCACGAAGCGCAGCGCGAGCAGGTGGTCATTTAGCGCCTCGATCACCACGTTGCGCTCGAGCCCGGCCTCGAACCGCGACATCGCCCTCGAGTGCGCGGGGGGCACCGAGGGTCGCCCGTCGAGCGCTCGGGCGAACGCGACCAGCTCGCCGAGCTCGGTGTCGGCGAGCCGGTAGCCGCCCGGGCGCGGCTTACCGGCGCCCGTGGAGATCCGGCGCCAACGATCGCCGGGAAGCTTGGTCCACGCATGCGGGCCGAGGGCCAGCCCGCCCGGCTTGAACAGCCTCAGGGTGGTGATCAGGCGCCGGAAGGCCTCGACCGCGCCGGCGCGCGGCGCCATCCCGTCCTCGTCCGGGTGGTCCTCGGGCACCGGCAACCGGGCGACCGCGAGGAAGGTCGGCTCCCAGGGGGCCGCCCCGAGCCCGTCGCTCGCGCGCGCCTCGGCCGGCACGTCGACTCCCTCCGAGCTGACGATGGTCGCCATCGGGAGCTCGAGCCGCGCCACCGGCAGCTGCAGACCTCGCACCGGGACGACCACCTCGACCTCGCCCTCGGCGACCTCGCCGCCCCACTCGACCTCGGCGATCGCCGCCTCGACCCGCGAGGCGCCGAGCGAGAAGTCGGCGCTGTCCGCCCACATCCGGCAAAGGACCGCGATCGCGGCGAGCTCGGCGCGCTTGCGCGGCTCCTCCGGGACCGCGACGCCCATCCGCTCGAGGTAGGGGCCGGCGAGATCGGACGCCTCGAGGGCAGCACAGGCGGCGCCGAAGGAGTCGAGCTCCCGCAGCGCGGTCGCGTGATCGCGCACGAAACGATCGGTGAGCGGCTCATACTCAGACAGCGGCGAGCCGTCGCCCGGCTCGCGCACCTGGTAGGGGATCTCCTCGCCGGCGGCGATCAGCTCGCGAAACCGCTTTGCCGCGTCCCGCGCCATCGTCGCCAACGCCTCTCGTACCACCAGGTCGCGCACGGCGACAGGCTTCTCCCGGCCGCCCGACGCTCCTCCCCTGCAAGGAAGCTTGCAGGGGCGCGCTGCGTAGCCGCTTCGGCTGTGAGCCTATGGCGCCGGCGCGACGCGGGCGCTAGGTAGGGCAGTAGGGGAGCGGGCATGGGCGTTTTCGGGGGGCTGCCTGGTTAGGCGGTCGTAATTGACCACTTTAGGCAGGACAGTCCAGAACGCCGCCCGCTCCGGGCCCCACTGGAACGCCCGGCCGACGCTAAACGGCGACCGCGGTCTGGGTGCTCTCGGAGGGGGTGCGGTTGGGGTCGAAGAGCCAGCGGCGGCCGTAGGAGCGCATGTCCTCGATCAGCGGCACCAGGGCGCGGCCCCTCTCGGTCAGCGCGTACTCGACCCGGGGCGGGACCTCGGGGTAGGTGTGGCGCTCGACGACGCCATGCTCCTCAAGCGCCCGCAGGCGAAGGGAGAGTGTCCGCGGGCTGATGCCCTCGAGCGAGCGCTCGAGCTCGCAAAACCTGCGGCTGGAGTCCGCGAGGTCGCGGATCACCAGGAGGGTCCATTTGCCGGAGATGATCTCGGCGGTGCGACAGACAGGGCAGCTTGGATCCATCATCGGCCGGGAAAGCCGAGTATAGCCCAATGCTTTACCTACTGAAGTAGGGTCTCCGCGGGCTCGCCCTCGTCCCCGTTGGGCGAGAGGACCTGCTCGATGCCGCTCGCGCGGCGGCCCTGGCCCTCGAGCATGAGCTTGAAGTCGTGCGGGCTCGAGGCGGTCTCGAAGGCCGTCTGCTCGTCGATGTTGCCCGCCATCACGTGCTTGAGCAGGGCCTGGTCGAAGGTCTGCATCCCGTAGTACTCGCCCTCGGAGATCACCTCGGTCATCCGCCCGGTCTCCTGCGGGTTGAGGATCAGGTCCTGGACGCGGCCGGTGACCACGAGAACCTCACAGACCGCCACCCTGCCCTCGCCGCCGGCGCGCCTGACCAGCCGCTGGCCGACCGCGCCACGCAGGGTCGAGGCCAGCATCACCCGCGCCTGCTGCTGGAGGTGGGGCGGGAAGAAGTCGATGATCCGGTTCACGGTCTCGGTCGCGTCGAGGGTGTGCAAAGTCGAGAGCACCAGGTGGCCGGTCTCGGCCGCGGACAACGCCGTGCGCACGGTCTCCTCGTCCCGCATCTCGCCGATCAGGATCACGTCGGGGTCCTGGCGCAGGACCCGGCGCATCGCCCGGGCGAAGCTCTCGGTGTCCTGGCCCACCTCGCGCTGGTTGATGATCGAGAGCTGGTCGCGGTGCAGGTACTCGATCGGATCCTCGAGGGTGACCACGTGCCGGGCGCGGGTCGAGTTGATGTGCTCGATCATCGCGGCAAGCGTCGTCGACTTGCCCGACCCGGTGGTCCCGGTGAGCAGGATGATCCCCCGCGGTTCCTCGGCGAGGTCGCGGATCACCACCGGCAGGCCGAGGTCGTCGACCGTCCGCACCTGGAACGGGATCGCCCGGCAGGCGATCGAGATGTCGCCGCGCTGGCGGAAGGCGTTGACGCGAAACCGCGACACGCCCTCGATCTCATACGAGAAGTCGACCTCGCCCTCGCGGTCGAACTCCTCGATCAGCCGGGTCTCGGTAAGGATCTGGCTCAGCGCCCACTCGGTGTCCTCGGAGGTGAGCGGCTCGGCCCCGGGCATCGGCAGGAGCTCGCCGTGGATGCGGGTGATCGGCGGCGCGGGCACCTTCACGTGCAGGTCCGACCCCTCGTGCTCGACCACGTAGCGCAGCGCGTCGTCGATGTCGAACGCCATCACGACACCTATCGACAGCCGGACGCTGCGCTTTAGCGGGCGAAGACTCGCCTCGGCGTCAGGCGGCGGGCGGGGGCACGGGCGCGTCGATCACGCAGTCCGTCCCAGTGCAGCCCCGCAGCCGCGCGAGCAGCCCGGCGAGCACCGAGCGCGGCGACGCGTAGGCGGACGACTCGTGCTGGCTTTCGAGCTGGAACGGATCGCGCTCGAGGTCGTAGAGCTCGCGCTCGGTGACCGGCCCGGCGCCGATCGGGAGCCCGAGTCCCTCCTGCACCGTCCCGACCACCGCCCGGTGATGCTCGACGTAGGTGTAGCGGGCCGTGCGCACGCCGGAGAACGAGGGGGCGACGACGACGCCCTTCTTGGTGCGGCGCGGGGGGCGCTTGGCCTCGATCAGCACCGCGCGGTTCGGAAACCGCTCCCCGAAGAGCTGTGACGCCAGCGAGCGGCCCTCCTGGGGGCGCGCCGACAGCACCGGCTGCTCGACGCCGGTCAGCTCCATGATCGTCGCCGCCAGGTCGACGTTGGAGACCGGGTCGGGCACCGTCACCCCGCGGGGGACGCCCGGGCCCCGGACGATGAACGGGACCCGGATCACCTCCTCGTAGGGCTGGACCTTCTCGGCCGGAATCCGGTGCTCGCCGTGCATGTAGCCGTGGTCGGAGGTGAAGATCACGTAGGTCTCGTCGGCCCGACCGGCGCGCTGCAGCGCCTCGTAGATCGCGGCGACGCCGTCGTCCACGGCGAGCAGGCTCGCGAGCTCGCAGCGATAGCGCCCCCGCAGCTCTCGCACCTGTCGCTTGCGCAGCGGCCGCTTGCCGGCGAGCACGGCGGGCTTGTCGCTGGTGTCGGGCTCGTTGAAGGACGGCGGCTTGGGCAGACGCGCGCGGCGAAAGGCGCGGGCATGGCGCGGGGCCGGCTTGGCGCGCGCGGTCTTGATGCTGAACGGCTTGCCGTTCCTACACCGGTCGCCGCCGGCCTGGCGGCGCCCCTGCCCCCAGTGGGGAGCCGTATAGGAGACGTGAAGGAAGAACGGGTCCCGGTCGCGGTCGCGGGACAGCAGGTAGGGCAGCGCGTATTCGCCGCTGAGCACGTCGGTGAGGTAGTCGCGGTCGCCGTCCTCGAAGCCGTCGACGCCGCCCCCGGTGTTGGTGATCACGTAGTCGAAGTAGCGGCTCGCCTGCGGCGGAACCACGCCCCAATAGCGGTCCCAGCCAGGCGGGGCCCGAAATGACCGGTACTCGTGCAGGAACTTGCCGATCATCGCCGTGTCGTAGCCGGCCGCGTTGAGCCACACCGGCAATACCCGCCCAGGCTCGCGCAGCGCCCCGTAGCCGCCGCCGTTGCGCGTGTTGTTGTCGATCACGCCGTGGCTGTGGGCGTGCTGCCCGGTGAGCCAGGTCGCCCGCGCCGGGCAGCAGAGTGGGAACGAGGCGATGTGGTTGGTGAACCTGACGCCCCCGCCGACGAGCAGATTCCGGGTCTTCTTCATCACCTTGAGCGAGGCGAAGGTCTGGTCGTCGGTGGTGATCAACACCACGCTCGGCCCCCGCGGGCCGGGGATCAGATCGTCGAGCAACCCCGCCGGCGCACGCCGCTCGGAGAACCCAACGACGGCGATCAGCGCCGCCGCCCCAGCCGCCGCGAGCGACAGCCCTCGTCGTGCTCGGAGTGGCCCCACCGCGGGGCAGGCTATCGCGGGCTCAGGCTACTTCGCGAAGCTTCTGGGCTTCAGCCAGCGACTGGAGCTTCTTCAGCGACTGATTCTCGATCTGGCGGATGCGCTCGCGGGTGACGTTGAACGTCCGCCCGACCTCGTCGAGGGTTCGCGGATGCTCGCCGCCGAGCCCGTAGCGAAGCTCGAGCACGCGCCGCTCGCGGTAGGAGAGGTTCTCGAGCGCCTCGCGCAGGGCCTCCTTGGTGAGCAGGTCCGCGGCGCGCTCGAACGGCGACTCGGCCTTCTCGTCGGCGATGAACTGGCCGAACTCCGACTCCTCCTCGTCGCCGACCGGCTTCTCCAGCGAGACCGGAGCCTGCGCCGAGCGCTTGATCTGGTCGACCTCCTCGGGGTCGATCCCGGTGACCTCGGCGATCTCGTCCGGGGTCGGCTCGCGACCGAGCTCGGTGACCAGCTTGCGCTCCGCGCGCCCGATCTTGTTCAGCTTCTCGACCACATGCACCGGGATCCGGATCGTCCGCGCCTTGTCGGCGAGCGCGCGGGCGATCGCCTGGCGGATCCACCAGGTGGCGTAGGTGGAGAACTTGAAGCCCTTGCGGTAGTCGAACTTCTCCGCGGCGCGGACCAGGCCCAGCGTGCCCTCCTGGATCAGGTCGAGGAAGGGCAGGCCCTGGTTGCGGTAGTTCTTGGCGATCGAGACAACCAGGCGCAGGTTCGACTCAACCATCTTCTGCTTCGCGTCGAGATCGCCGCGCTCGATCCGCTTCGCCAGGTCGACCTCCTCCTGGGCGGTCAGCAGCCGGACCTTGCCGATGTCCTTGAGGAAGAGCTGGAGCGAGTCGGTCGTCATGTCCGGCTTCAGGTCGAGCGCCGCCTGCTTGCGGCGCTTGCCCCGCTTCGGCTCCGCCGGCTCAGCCTGCTGTGGCGCGGCGGCCTGGGCCGGGTCGACGTCGTCGACCATCTCCACGCCCTGGCCCTCGAGGTAGCTGTAGAGCTCCTCGATGTCGCCCTCGTCGACCTCGACCTCGGCGAGCGCCTGGGCGACCTCGCCGTAGGCGATCACGCCCTCGGCCTGGCCCTTGCTGAGGAGGGTCTTAACCTCCTCGAGCTCCTGCAGTTCCGCGATCAGCATCGGTTGGCTTCCGTCGTCCTTCCTGGTCTGGTGTATTCCCTCCCGCCGACAAAAAATGCGGACACCGGGTCCGCAACGCCTGGCCGGGTTCCCGCCCCAGCCGAGGGTGCCTTCACAGGTTTGCCCGAATCCTAGCCACTATATTTTTTGAAGTCAAGGTTTTGAACGCTATTTGCGGGGGAAACCCGGCCCTCGCGGCCCCCGAGCCGACCGCCTCACTGATCTCAACACCGACGCCGCGGGTCGGTAACACGCGGCCGCAAAGCGCCCGTCCGCCGATCGCGATGGAATAGGGGCGTGAACGAGGACCAGGGCGCCGGCGCCGGGCCCTCCGAGGAGATTCCCCAGGGAAGCGTGTTCGGCAACCTGCCGGGCTCGCGGCCGGGCGTGCGCAGCCCGCGCCGCGACCGCGCCCGGCGGGCCGGCGGAGTGGAGCCGGAGCGTTCGGAGCCCGAGCCGCTCGCCGCGGCCCAGCCC
>JBOGZD010000015.1:0-34801 GCA_050697155.1 Solirubrobacterales bacterium
GCGCTGGCCGGCGCCCCCGCGACCGGCGGCCCGGCGGCGCCGGGCCCGGGGACAGCGGAGCCGAACACCGGCGGCGGGAACCCGACGTCACCCGGCACGGGGACCACCGCGAGCGAGGGAACGCTCGGCGGGACGGTCGGCGATCTCGAGAACGCCGCCGAGGGCCTCGGCCTCGACCTGCCTCTGCAGGAGGCGACCGACCCGATCACCGAGCCGCTCGACCAGAACCTCAACGACGCCCTCAACAACATCGGCGGACTGCTCGGCAACCCGCAGCTGGGCGACCAGGTGGACCAGGGCCTCAAGAGCGTCACCGGCGGGCTGCTCGGCCCCGGCGGCGCCACCGATCAGCTGCTGAATCCGTAGTCGTCGCTCAGCGACGCCGGGGCAGGCTGCGCGCGAGCCAGCGCAGGGCGATGCCCTGGAGCTCGGGGTCGTGTTGGGCGGAGCGGTGATGCCCGCCGGGCAGCACGATCAGCTTCTTCGCCGGCGTGGTCGCCCGGCGGTGGAGCTCGCGCGAGGACTCGGCCGGGATCCGCTCGTCGCCGTCGGCGTGGATCAGCAGCAGCGGCCGCTCGCCGATCAGCTCGACAGCCTCGCGCAGATCGTGCTCGCCCAGCCACGCCCGCAGGTCTGCGCGCGCCTCGGGCCCGGCCCTGAACTCGAGCGTGTCGTCGCGGAGGCCGCGCAGCAGGTGCTGCTCGCTGGCGGGGCAGATCGCCACCACCCCCGCGATCGCGCCCGAGGTCGCCGCAGCGTGGATGGCGACAAACCCGCCCATGCTCGAGCCGCGGATGCAGACCCGGCCGGCGTCGACCTCGGGACGATCGGCGAGGAAGCGGGCCATCACCGCGGCGTCGGACACGGCCCGCGGCGACATCTCGTCGTCCGAGGCGCCGTGGCCGCGCTGGTCGTAGGCGAGCGCGGCCCAGCCGGCCGCCGCGCAGGCGCGGCCGAAGTCGCCGTGGTTCTCCTTCTGCGAGCCGGCGCCGTGGACGATCACCATCCCCGGCCACGGCGGCTCCCGCTTGCGCGGAAGCCAGACGAGGTACGGGCGTCCCTCGTGCACGCCGCGCTCCGCCGGCTTCCCCGGCGAGGGGAGGGTCTGCGCCATGCCGGGATAATGACCGGCCCCATGACGCGACCAACCGCAGCAGCAGCGAACCCGATCGAGGGCTCGGCCGTCTACCCGCTGGGCAGTCGGGTCAACGAGGCCGGCCGGCTGGTGATCGCCGGCTGCGACGTGGTCGAGGTTGCGCGGGAGTTCGGCACCCCTGCCTACATCTATGCGGAGGACGACATCCGCGCTCGCGCCCGCGCCTACCTCGACGCGTTCGCAGCCCGCAGCGACGACTTCGAGGTCCTGTTCGCGAGCAAGGCGGCGCCGTTCACCGCCGCCTACCGGGTCTGCGCCGAGGCGGGGCTCTCGGCCGACGTCGCCTCGGGCGGGGAGCTGCACATGGCCCTGCGGGCCGGCTTCGACCCGGCGCGCATCCACCTGCACGGCAACAACAAGACCGAGGCGGAGCTGAGGCTCGCGGTCGAGGCCGGCGTCGGCCACGTGATCTGCGACTCGTTCGCCGAGATCGAGCGCCTCGACGCGATCCTCGATCGCCCGCAGGAGGTGCTGATCCGGGTCACCCCGGGGATCAGGGCCGAAACCCACTCCTACATCCAGACCGGCCAGCTCGACTCGAAGTTCGGCTTCGGGCTCGAGGACGGGCTGGCGAGGCGCGCGATCGAGGCCGTGCGGGGGTCGCGCCACCTGCGCCTGGTCGGCGTCCATGCCCACATCGGCTCGCAGATCTTCGAGCTCGAGCCCTACGTGAAGGCGATCGAGGCGCTCGCAGTGCTGGCCGCGACGGACGGGGACTGGTGCCGCCTGCTCAACGTCGGCGGTGGGCTCGGGATCGCCTACACCGCCGAGGACGAGCCGCCCTCGATCGAGGCCTACGTCGACGTCAAGGTGCGCGGCGTACGGCGGGTGTTCGACCCGGTCCCTCGGATCCTGGTCGAGCCCGGGCGGTCGCTGGTCGGCAACGCCGGAGTCACCGCCTACACGGTCGGCACGGTGAAGGAGATCCCCGGCGTTCGCACCTACGTCGCCGTCGACGGCGGGATGTCGGACAACCTGCGCCCGATGCTCTACGGCTCGCGTTATGAGGCCGCGATCGCCGACCGCGCCGCCGAGGTCCCCGACACCGCGGTGACGATCGCGGGGATGCACTGCGAGTCCGGCGACGTGATCGTCCGCGAGGCGACGCTCGCGGCGCCCAGGGCGGGCGACGTCCTGGTCACCCCGGCCACCGGCGCCTACGGCTACGCGATGGCCAACAACTACAACGGCGTCCCCCGGCCGCCGGTCGTCTTCTGCCGCGACGGCGACGCCCGCTTGGTCGTCCGCGGCGAGACCTACGAGGACCTGGTGGCGCGGGATGTGGACTAGGAACGAGTTGCTCGTTGCTCGTTGCTCGTTGCTCTGGCGATGACCGATGCCGCTCGGATAGGACTCCTCGGCTTGGGGACGGTGGGTGGCGCGTTCCGCGACCTGCTCGGCGAGCGCGCCGATGCGATCGCCGGCGCCTCCGGGCGCCGGCCCGAGATCGCCGGCATCTTGCGCCGCTCCGAGGGCGACTTCGACCAGATCCTCGAGGCGAGCGAGATCGTCGTCGAGCTGATCGGCGGCACCGACCCGGCGCGGGAATACGTGCTGCGGGCGCTGGGCGCCGGGCGCCACGTGGTCACCGCCAACAAGCAGCTGATCGCTCAGCACGGCGACGAGCTGTTCGACGCCGCCCGCGAGTCCGGGGTGCAACTCCGCTTCGAGGCGGCGGTCGCCGGGGTGGTGCCGGTGATCAGGGTGATCCAGGAGAGCCTGGCGGCGACCGAGATCGAGAAGGTGTTCGGGATCGTCAACGGAACGACCAACTACATCCTCACCGAGATGGCGAACACCGGGGCGTCCTACGAAGACGCGCTGGGCCGGGCCCAGGAGCTCGGCTACGCCGAGGCCGACCCCTCCGACGACGTCGGCGGCGCGGACGCCGCCGCGAAGATGGCGATCCTCGCTCGGCTCGCGTTCCACACCCCGGTCGCCTTCGAGGAAGTCGGCTACGAGGGGATCACCGAGATCCGGCCCGACGACCTCGCCTACGCGAAGGAGCTCGGGCTGTCGTTGAAGCTGCTCGGCGTGGCCGAGCGCCGCGACGGCGGGATCAGCGTTCGCGTCTTTCCCTGCTTTCTCTACCGCGGTCATCCGCTGGCCCCGGTGGAGGGCCCGTTCAACGCGGTCATGGTCGAGGCGCCGGCGATCACCGAGATCACGATGTCGGGCCCCGGGGCCGGCGGTCAAGAGACGGCCACGGCGGTGCTCGGGGACCTGGTCTCGATCCTCGCCGGGCGGGCGCCCGTGCACGAGCCGCGCGCACGGCTGGAGGTCGTCGGCGACGTCGTCTCCTCCTTCTACCTGCACCTCGAGGTCGCCGACCGCCCCGGCGTGCTCGCCCAGGTCGCCGAGGTGCTGGGCCGCAACGAGGTCTCGGTGTTGAGCGTCGTCCAGCGCGGGCTCGGCGACGACGCCCGGCTGGTAATGGTCATGCACCAGGGCCCCGAGGCCCGCTTCTACAGCGCGCTCGAGGAGATCGCGAAGCTCGATTTCGTCCGCTCGGCCCCGCGCGCGATTCGGGTGATCGAGGAGGAGTTTGTCTGAGTCGCCAGTCGCCAGTCGCCAGTCGCCGGTCGCGCGCGGGGATCGCGCGATGAGCCCGCTGCCCCTCATAGAGCGCTATCGGGACTCGCTGCCGCTCGAGCCCGACGACCCGGTCGTCAGCCTCGACGAGGGATCCACACCGCTGATCGAGGCGCCGGTGATCTCCGAGGTGGTCGGGGCGCGCGTGTGGCTGAAGCTCGAGGGGGCGAACCCGACCGGCAGCTTCAAGGACCGAGGGATGACGGTGGCGGTCTCGCGGGCCAAGGGCGCCGGGGCCGAGGCGGTGATCTGCGCCTCGACCGGCAACACCGCCGCCAGCGCGGCCGCCTACGCGGCCCGGGGCGGGCTGCGCGGGGCGGTGATCGTCCCCGAGGGCAAGATCGCGATCGGCAAGCTCGCCCAGGCGCTGATCAGCGGTGCCCGGGTGATCGCGCTGCGAGGAACCTTCGACCGGGCGCTGGAGATCGTTCGCGCTCTCGCCGAGCGGCATCCGGTGGAGCTCGTCAACTCGGTCAACCCCTACCGGATCGAGGGCCAGAAGACGGCCGCGTTCGAGGTGCTAGACGAGCTGGGCGAGCCGCCGGACGCGCTGGCGATCCCGGTCGGCAACGCCGGCAACGTGACCGCGTGGTGGCGGGGCTTCAACGAGCGCGACGCGAAGCCGCTGCTGTACGGGTTCCAGGCCGAGGGCGCCGCGCCGCTGGTCACCGGCGCGCCGGTGCCCGAGCCCGAGACGGTCGCCTCGGCGATCCGGATCGGCAACCCGGCCCGCTGGGAGGAGGCGATGGCCGCCTTCACCTCCTCCCGGGGGAGGGTCGAGGCGGTCTCCGACGAGCAGATCCTCGATGCCTACCGGCTGCTGGCGACCCGCGAGGGAGTCTTCTGCGAGCCGGCGTCGGCGGCGTCGATCGCGGGCCTCCTCGCCCACGGGCTGCCGGCCCCAGGCGGAGCGCCGGCGCCCGGGTCGGTGGTCTGCGTGCTCACGGGCCACGGGCTCAAGGACCCGGACACGGCGCTCGGCACGGCGCCGGCGGTGATTGGCTGCGAGGCCAAGATCGATGCGGTCGAACGTGCCGTGTTCGACTAGACGAACCGTCCAAGCTCATCGCGGCTAACCCGGACGCGGTAAACCGCTTCGCCGAGCCGATTCCGAGCCTAGAATCGAGCCGGCACCAATGGGGGCTATCGACTTGGCATTCGCCGGGGGGCTCATCGCGCTGGCGACGCTTGCGCTCGCGCTGATCGTCGGCCGCCAGCGCACGACGCTGCGCCGCTACCGGATGCTGTGGGAGAACCTGCCCGCCAGCGCGGTCGGCCTGGTCGACCGCAAGCTGCGCGTGAGGCTGCTCGCCGGCCAGGGCCTGCGCCCGGCCGGATGGACGGCCAAGGAGGTCGAGGGCAGGGCGCTCGACGAGCTGGTGCCCGAGGCGCTGATGCCGCATTTCCGCGCAGCGCTGCGCGGCGAGACGCGGTCGTTCGAGTATCGGTCCGCGCGCAGCGGGCGCGAGTACTGGGTCCAGATCGCGCCGGTGACCACCCGCCGGGGCTCGGTCTCGGGCGGGATCGCGATCTGGCTCGACATCACCGATCGCAGCTGGGTCGAGCGCGAGCTCGGCGGCGACGCGGCCGAGGTCGACGCCGTCGCCGAGGCGACCCGCCTGCTGGCGCGCAGCAACGACCCGCGGTCGGCGCGGGTGGCGGTGTGCGAGGGCGCCCGCCAGGTCGCCGACGCGCCGATCGCGGCCCTGTTCGAGCCCGGCCCCAGCGGCTCGGGAGGGCTGATCGCGAAGGCTGCCGTCGGAGCGGAGCTCGCGGGGATGACCCTGCCGCTCCAGCGCGACTCGGCCGCGGCTCGCGCCTTCGCGCGCGCCGAGGACTCGTTCGTCAGTCGGGCCGAGCAGGGAGCCGAGACCGACCGTGAGTTCCTGCGCAGGGCGCGGGCCCGCTCGGTGCTCTGGCACCCGGTCGTCCGCGACCGCGCGGCGATCGGCGTGCTGGCGATCGCCTGGCAGGAGCAGATCGACACGGTGCCGCTGCGGCTCTCCGCCCTGGTCGACCTGCTGGGCGCCGAGGCGGCGGTGGCAATCGGGCGCGCCGACATCCTCGGCCACCTCGAGCACATGGCCCGCACCGACGACCTCACCGGCCTCCCCAACCGCCGCTACTGGGAGGAGCAGCTGCCGAAGGAGCTCGCGCGCTCGTGGCGCGAGGAGCGCCCGGTCTGCGTCGCGATGCTCGACCTCGACCGCTTCAAGGACTACAACGACCGCCGCGGCCACCAATCCGGGGATCGGCTTCTGCGCGAGGCGGCCGCCCGCTGGCGCGCGGCGCTGCGCCCCTACGACGTCGTCGCCCGTTACGGGGGCGAGGAGTTCGCGCTGATCCTCCCCGGCTGCGCGATGCACCAGGCCTACGCTCTGGTCGAGCGCCTCCGCGCCCAGACGCCCGAGCGCGAGTCGTGCTCGGCGGGAATCGCCGAGTGGGACGGCCACGAGGCCGCCGAGGCCCTGGTCGGCCGCGCCGACGCCGCCCTGTACCGCGCCAAGCGCGCCGGGCGGGACCGCGCGATCGCGGCTTCGGCGGTGTAGGGGGGCACAGCCGCCGACGTTCGCGGCGCTTCCAGTGGCCGGGTGGTGGCGCCCGCGTTCGGCCCGGCTGGGTAGGGGGCGGGGTCGGCCCCCCAGGCGCCGTGGTTGGCCTGGGCCGGGGGGCACGCCGAGCGTTTGGGGGATTTGGGGTCATATGCGCCCCTTTTCTCCCAACCGCGGCGGAGGGCTCGCGCGCAACGCGCTGTCGCTGGTGGCGCCGCCGCGATGTGCGATCTGTGCGGCGGCCTGTGCCTCGGCCGACGCGGTTTGCGCACGATGCGCGCGCGAGCTGCGCGCCGCGCGCCCCGGGTTCGCCCCCCTACGTGACCAAACCCCGCTTGTCTGGGCCACCACGTATGAGAGGACACCGAGGGCGCTGGTCTCGGCGCTGAAGTTCGCCGGCCGCCTGGCGCTAGCCGACCTCGCCGCCGAGTCGATTGCCCGGGCGCTCGAGTCGAGCGCGGCCGTCAACCTGTCATCGGCCCGGGACGCCCCCGCCTCGCCCGCCGCTGTCGTCCCCGTCCCCGCCTCCCCGCTCCGTCGCCGCCTCCGCGGCTTCGACCCCGCCGAGCTGATCGCCACGAGACTCGCGGCGAGGCTCGGACTCCCGCTCTCCACCTCCCTCGCGCGAACCCACCACCGCCGCCAGACGGGCCGGTCCCGAGCCGACCGTCTCGCCGACCCACCTCGGATCCGCGTCCGCGACCCGGTCCCCGCCCGCGGCCTCCTCGTCGACGACGTCCTCACCACCGGCGCCACGCTCACCGCCTGCGCGCGAGCGTTGCGCGCCGCGGGCAGTGACGACATCGAAGCCGCCGTCTTCGCCCGCTCGCCGTGAGCGGTCGGTAAGGACCCGCTAAGGATTCGCCGAGGCACTTGGCAGCGGGCCGGGCGCGACGTAGCATTAGCTCCGAATACGCAGGCCAGGTAAGGAGGCAGCGTGCGGATCGAAGTCCGGGGTCGGAATGTCGAGGTCACCGACGAGCTCCAAGAGGCGGTCCAAAAGCGCTTCGATCGCATCGGGCGCCAGGTCTCCGACCTGGCGATGCTCGACGTCGAGCTGCGCGAGGAGCGCAACCCCTCGATCGCCGATCGGTTCGTCGCCGAGGCGACCATCCACCTCAAGGGGGTCACCCTGCACGCCAGCGAGGCGTCGCCGGAGATGCTGCACTCGATCCACGAGGTCGCCGAGGACATGCGCCGCCAGGTCAAGCGCCACCGCGAAAAGCGCCGCAAGCGCTGGCAGTCGCGGCGGTTCGCCTCCCGCCTGCGCCGCCGCGAAGCCTGAGCCCGAAAAGGGCCTCCAGGCGACAGGCGCCCCTGTACCCTCAGTAGCCGAATGGCACGGGGCCTGATAGACCGCGCCCTCCGGCTGGGTGAGGGGCGCAAGTTCAAGGACTTCGAGCGGCGGGTCGAGTCGATCAACCGGTTCGAGCCCGAGCTCGAGCTGCTCGACGACGGCGAGCTGCGCCGGCGCGCCGACGACCTGCGCGAGCGCGCCCGCAACGGCGAGTCGCTCGACGATCTGCTGCCCGAGTCGTTCGCGCTCTGCCGCGAGGCCAGCAAGCGAACCCTGGGCCAGCGCCATTACGACGTCCAGCTGATCGGCGGCATGGTGCTCAACGACGGCGCGATCGCCGAGATGAGGACCGGCGAGGGAAAGACCCTGACCGCAACGCTGGCCGTGTTCCTCAACAGCCTGCCCGGCGACTCGGTCCACCTGGTCACCGTCAACGACTACCTCGCCCGCCGCGACGCCGAGTGGATGGGGCCGATCTACGAGGCGCTGGGGGTCCGCGTCGGGGCGATCCAGAGCGAGATGCGCTCGGCGGAGCGCCGCGAGATGTACGCGCGCGACGTCGTCTACGGCACCAACTCCGAGTTCGGCTTCGACTATCTGCGCGACAACATGGCCCCGCGGCTCGAGGACACGGTCCAGCCCGGCCATCCGTTTGCGATCGTCGACGAGGTCGACAACATCCTCATCGACGAGGCGCGCACCCCGCTGATCATCTCCGGCGCCCCCGAGCAGGCCGCCGACACCTACTACACCTTCGCCCGCCTGGCCAAGCAGATGGAGGGGGTGGCGGCGAAGACGAGGCTGAAGTCGCTCGGCGAGTCGCGTGACACCTCCGAGGCCGAGCACGACTACGAGTACGACGAGAAGCACAAGACGGTCGCGCCGACCGAGCGGGGCGTGGCCAAGGCAGAGCGGTTCCTCGGGGTCGAGAACCTCTACGTCTCCGAGCACGGCACGCTCGTCAACCACCTCATCCAGAGCCTCAAGGCCGAGTCGCTGTTCAAGCGCGACACCGACTACGCGGTCATCGACGGCGAGGCGAAGATCATCGACGAGTTCACCGGGCGCATCCTCGAGGGCCGCCGCTGGTCGGAGGGGCTGCATCAGGCGGTCGAGGCCAAGGAGGGCGTGCGGATCCGCGAGGAGAACCAGACGTTGGCGACGATCACGCTGCAGAACTACTTCCGCCTCTACGACAAGCTCAGCGGGATGACCGGCACCGCGATCACCGAGGCGACCGAGTTCATGAAGATCTACGAGATGCCGGTGGTCGAGATCCCGACCAACGAGCCGATGGTCCGCGACGACCACAACGACCAGATCTACAAGACCAAGGACGGCAAGTGGAAGGCGGTCGCTCGGGAGATCAAGGAGCGCAACGAGGCGGGCCAGCCCGTGCTCGTGGGCACGATCTCGGTCGAGGTCTCCGAGATGCTGTCCTCGGAGCTGAAGCGTTCCGGCGTCGAGCACGTCGTCCTCAACGCGAAGCCCGAGCATGCGGAGCGCGAGGGTGAGACCGTCGCCCAGGCGGGACGCCTCGGCGCGGTGACGATCGCGACCAACATGGCGGGCCGCGGCGTCGACATCCAGCTCGGCGGCGATCCCGAGCACCTCGCGCGAGCCGAGCTGCGCAAGCTCGGGGTCACGCCCGAGCACGAGAGCTACCGAGACGAGCTCAACGAGACGGTGACCCGGCTCGAGGAGCGCTGCGCGGCCGAGGGCGAGAAGGTGATCGAGCTCGGCGGCCTGTTCATCCTCGGGACCGAGCGCCACGAGTCGCGGCGGATCGACAACCAGCTTCGCGGCCGCTCCGGCCGCCAGGGCGATCCGGGCGAGTCGCGCTTCTACCTCTCGGCCGAGGACGACCTGATCCGCCTCTTCGCCGGCGAGCGGATCTACAAGATCCTCGACCGGCTCGGACCGGTCGACGAGGAGGGCGAGGAGTATCCGCTCGAGGCGAAGATGCTGACGCGGACGATCGAGAACGCGCAGAAGAAGGTCGAGCAGCAGAACTTCCTCATCCGAAAGCGGGTGCTCGAGTACGACGACGTGATGAACGAGCAGCGCCGGGTGGTCTACAAGTACCGGCGCGAGATCCTCGAGGGCCGCGACATGTCCGACGTCGCCCACGAGGAGCTCGAGGGCGTCGTCGAGCGGATCACCGAGGAGTACACCCCGGGCGAGATCTTCGAGGACTGGGACCTCGGCGGGCTCGAGACCCAGGCGGGCCAGCTCTGGCCGCTGTCGATCAGCCTCGCCGAGCTCGACCCCCAGACTTCGACCCGCGAGCAGATCGCCGAGATGCTGACCGAGGACGCGCTCGCCGCCTACGAGCGCCGCGAGGAGGAGTTCGGCGGCGAGCTGATGCGCTACCTCGAGCGCCAGATCCTGCTCCAGATCATCGACAACCGCTGGCGCGAGCACCTCTATGAGATGGACTACCTGCGCGAGGGCATCCACCTGCGCGGCTTCGCCCAGATCGACCCCCTGGTCGCCTACAAGAACGAGGGCTTCACGATGTTCCGCGAGCTGATGGCCTCGATCTGGGAGGAGTTCGCACGGGTGATCTTCCACGTCGAGGTGAACATCGAGCCCGCCCAGGCCGAGGAGCTCTTCGGCACCGGCGAGGACGACGGTGGCGGGCGCGAGATGGAGTACGCGGGCGGCGGGCCCGAGCAGCCGTCGGCGATGCGCCAGGCCGCCGTCGCCGGAGCCGGCGTGGGAGCGGCGGTGCCCGGGGTGACCGGCGGCGGAGTCGTCGGACCGTCGCCGCCGGCCGGCGGCGACGCCGGCAATGGCGGCGGTGAGGGGATCAACCCAGGCACCGTCGTCAAGGACGAGCGCGAGAAGATCGGCCGCAACGACCCATGCTGGTGCGGCTCGGGCAAGAAGTACAAGAAGTGCCACGGCGCCTAGCGCGCCTGGCCGCCTGAATCGATGTCGCTTGCGCCGGGGCCCGACGGGCGGCCTCGCTGCTCCTGGGGGGTCTCGGCACCCGAGTACGTCGCCTATCACGACGAGGAGTGGGGACGGCCGGTCACCGACGACCGCGGGATTTACGAACGGCTGGTGCTGGAGGCGTTTCAGTCGGGGCTCTCCTGGCTGACGATCCTGCGCAAGCGGGACGCCTTCCGGGCGGCGTTCGCCGGGTTCGACTACGAGCGAGTCGCCGAGTTCGGCGACGCCGAGGTCGAGCGGCTGCTCGCCGACGCCGGCATCGTGCGCAACCGGGCGAAGATCGAGGCGGCGATCGCCAACGCGGGCGCCGTCCGCGAGCTGGCGGCGAACGGCGAGTCGCTCGCCGCCCTCGCGTGGTCGTTTCGGCCCGAGCGCGAGTCCGCGCCGGCGAGCCTGGAGGACCTCGCCGCGACGACGCCCGAGTCGACGGCGCTCGCGAAGGAGCTTCGGCGGCGCGGGTTTCGCTTCATCGGGCCGACCACCGCCTACGCCCTGATGCAGGCGACCGGGATCGTCAACGACCACCTCGCCGGCTGCGCCGTGCGCGACCAGGTCGAGGACGAGCGGCGGGCCCTGCTCGAGTCACGGGCGAGCCCGTGAGCGAGGCCTCCGCACAGGCCGAGGTCGTGCGGCGCTTCTACGGCGCCTTCAACGACCAGGACCTCGACGGGTTCGTCGCCACGCTTCACCCCGACGCCGAGCTTCAGACCGCGCGCGGCTTGCGCTCCGGCCGAATCGAGGCCCGTGAGTGGGCGACGAAGACCCCGGTCGGCAGCCTCGACCAGCGGCTGGTGCTCGAGCAGGTGCGCGAGCGCGGCAACCATGCGGTTGCGCTGTATCGCAAGCAGTGGTGGTGGCGGGAGACCGACCGGCTCGCGAGGGAGGACGAGATGGCGGCGATGTTCACGTTCGAGGACGGGCTGATCTCACGCTGGCAGCCGTACGAGGACCGCTCCGCGGCGCTCGCGCTGCTCGACGAGCTGGCGGCGACTTGACGCGAACGGGGGCGCCGGTATAGGTTTGCGGCCCGGCAAGCGCGGGATGGCGGGGGCCGGCCGCACCGATTCAGAGGAGGAAGACGTTGATCACCACTCGCAGGGCACGCACGATCACGACGTTGGTCGTCGCCGCAGCGCTCGCGCTGGCGCTCGCGGCGCCGGCGGCGGCGTCCGACCGTCAGGACCGCGTCGTCGGCGGCGCGCCGACCACGATCCAACAGTTCCCGTGGCAGGTGGGCCTCGACATCCTGGCCTCCTCGCTCGACGTCGAGTGTGGCGGCACCCTCGTCGGGCCGACGATCGTGATCACCGCCGCGCACTGCATCGACCTCGACGGCAGCGGCGATTTCCTCTTCGGCCCGGAGGAGTTCGAGGTCTTCACCGGCCGCACGTTCGCTTCGGCGTCCGATGGGCAGACGATCGCGGTAGCCGACCTCTGCTGGTTCGACGACGCCGGGGGCGGAGCCCCGGAGCTCGAGTGCTCCAGCACTCCGGGCGGTGACATCGGCGACGAGCTCTACAACCCCGACACCAACGAGTGGGACGCGGTGTTCCTCGAGCTCGAAGACCCGTCGACGACTGGCATCCCGATCAAGATCGCGGGCCCCGGCGAGGAGCCGACCTGGGCCCCGGGGCAGGCGGCAAACGTGAGCGGCTGGGGCGCCCTCTCCGAGGGTGGTTCCTCCCCCGATCAGCTCCACGCCGCGACCGTGCAGATGATCGACGACACCACCTGCGTCAACACGTATGCCGCGAACTCGACCCAGGGCCTCCAGGTCTTCCCCGAGACCCAGGTCTGCGCCGGCATCTTCCCGCAGGGCGGGGTCGACACCTGCCAGGGCGATAGCGGCGGGCCGCTGGTCGTTCCAGTGTTCGACCCCAACCCGGCCGACCGGGCCGACCGCGCCGTGAATGGAGTGCGGCTCGTCGGCGACACCAGCTTCGGCGAGGGCTGCGCGCGGCCGAACCTGCCCGGCGTCTACGGCCGGCTCGCCGCCGATCCGATGCGCTCCGCCTTCGCTGCCGGCATCCTCGAGGTCGCGGGCGTGAACGTGATCGGCGCCGGCGCCGTGCCGCCCGACTCCACCCCGCCGAACACGAAGATCACCAAGCACCCGAAGAAGAAGGGCACCAAGAAGAAGGCAAAGTTCAAGTTCAAGGCGAACGAGCCGTCGAGCTTCCAATGCAAGCTCGACAAGAAGAAGTTCAAGCCCTGCAAGTCGCCGTTCAAGAAGAAGGTCGCCCGCAAGAAGCACAAGTTCAAGGTCAAGGCCGTGGACGCTCAGGGCAACGTCGAGCAGAAGCCCGCCAAGTTCAAGTGGAGGGTGAAACGGAAGTAATGGCCGCGGCTCTTACCCGGGGATTTGGAACCGCCCGGTAGATCGGGCGTCAGAGCCGCGGGTCTGCGGTACCTCGGCTGGGCGCTGGCCACGCTTGTGCTGGCCTGCGGCGGCTCGGCCTCGGCGGCGGCGGCCGAGCGCGAGCCGCGGGTCGTCGGCGGGACCGAGACCACGATCGAGCAGTGGCCGTGGCAGGTCGCGATCGCTGACCCGAACGCGTCCGGCGACGGCTTCGATCGCCAGTTCTGCGGCGGCTCGCTGGTGGCGCCGAACCTCGTGATCACCGCGGCGCACTGCGTCTACGACACCGGCGACCTGATCGGGCTCACGTGCCTCCCGCTGCTGGAGGGGTTCAACTTCCCACCCTCCGACTTCTCTGTGATCGCCGGCCGGACGACCCTGTCGAGCTCCGCTGGCGACGAGGTCCCGGTCGAGGAGATCTACTACTTCGTCGACGACGGCGCCGGCAACCCGGAGGCCGAGGCGCAGACCGACCCCGGGCAGGGCGACGCCCTGTTCGACTGCGACACGCTCGAGTGGGACGTCGTCTTCCTCGAGCTCGACTCGTCCGTGGGCACCCCCGCGGCGCCGATCCACATCGCCGGCGCGGACGAGGCCGCGATCTGGGCGCCGGGGAAGGACGCGTTCGTCACCGGCTGGGGGACGACGTCGGAGGGCGGGAGCAAGAGCGACACGCTTCGCTTTGCGCAGATCGAGATCATCGACGACGGCACCTGCGGCTCCCCCGGCGTCTACGGCTCCGACTTCTACCCCGAGACGATGGTCTGCGCCGGCGTTCTCGAGGGCGGCAAGGACACCTGCCAGGGCGACAGCGGTGGGCCGCTGGTCGTGCCGATCGCGGGCGGCGCCCGGCTGGTCGGAGACACGAGCTGGGGTGAGGGCTGTGCGCGGCCGAACAAGCCCGGCGTCTACGGCCGGCTCGCCGACGACCCGATCCGCAGCGCCCTCGAGCAGAGCATCCTCGACCTGTTCGGGATCGATGTGACCGGCTCCGGCGCCGGCGCGGATGTGACTCCCCCCGAGACGACGATCACCAAGCATCCGCGCAAGCGCAGCCGCAAGCGCAAGGCGCGGTTCAAGTTCATCGCCGACGAGCCGGCGACGTTCGAGTGCAGGATCGACAAGCGGGCGTTCAAGCCCTGCAGCTCGCCGTTCAAGAAGCGAGTGAGCCGCAAGAACCACAGGTTCCGCGTGAGGGCAATCGACGCGAGCGGCAACGTCGACCCTTCGCCGGCCCTGTTCAAGTGGAAGGTGAAGAAGAAGCGCAAGCGGCGCTGAGCGCGGACGGGACGTCGCTCCGTCCACACTAAGCTCTCCTCGATGGCCGAGCCGAAGTCCGAGGCCGCGGGAGCACGGATCGCGCAGGTTCGCGAGGGCCTCGTGCTGCTCGCGGACTACCTTTGACCCCGCCGCGCTCGGGGCCGAGGTAGACCGGCTCGAAGACCAGATGCAGCAGCCCGGGTTCTGGGACGACCAGGACCGGGCGGCCGGGGTCTCCGCCGCGCACGCGCGGGAGCAGAAGCGGCTCGAGGCCTTCCGCGAGCTCGAGCGCGACATCGGCGACCTCGACGAGCTCGCCGAGCTCGCGGCGGAGGATGCCGAGATCGAGGGCGAGCTCGGCTCCCAGCTCGACGCGATCGAGCGCCGGCTCGCCGAGCTCGAGGAGGGGCGGCTGTTCGCAGGCCGCTACGACGCCGGCGACGCCGTGGTCACGATCCGCTCCGGCGCCGGTGGCACCGACTCCCAGGACTGGGCCGAGATGCTGCTGCGCATGTACCTGCGCTGGGCCGAGCGTCGCGGCTTCGCGGTCGAGATGAAGGAGGCCTCCGAGGGCGAGGAGGCGGGGATCAAGTCGGCGAGCTTGATCGCCAAGGGCGAGAACGCCTATGGCCTGTTCGCCGCCGAGCGCGGCGTCCACCGGCTGGTGCGGATCTCACCCTTCGACGCGCAAAAGCGCCGCCACACCGCCTTCGCCCAGGTCGACGTCGCGCCGCTGGTCGACGACCGGGTCGAGGTCGAGATCGACGAGGAGGACCTGCGGGTCGACACCTACCGCGCCTCTGGCGCCGGCGGCCAGCACGTGAACAAGACCGATTCGGCGGTGCGGATCACCCACCAGCCGACCGGGATCGTGGTCCAGTGCCAGAACGAGCGCTCCCAGACCCAGAACCGGGCGACCGCGATGCGGATGCTGCGCGCCCGGCTGCTCGAGGAGGAGGAGCGCAAGCGCGCCGAGGAGATGGCGGTCGAGCGCGGCGAGCAGAAGGCCGCCGAGTGGGGCTCGCAGATCCGCAGCTACACGCTGCACCCCTCGACCCGGGTCAAGGACCACCGCACCGGCTATGAGGTCGGCGACGCGAACCGGGTCCTCGACGGCGACCTCGACGGCTTCGTCCGCGAGTACCTCAACCGCGCCGCCGCGGCGCGCTAGCCGATTGCGGGCCCGGTGACGCGAAACTCCCGGATAGCGAGAGCAACGCGTCGCGCCGCCGTCCCGGTCGCGCTGGCCGCGGCCGCGGCTGTGGTTGCGACCCCCGCCAGCGCGCAGCTCGGCGGGACGGACCTGATTCCCTGGCCGCAGGCCCTGCCCCCCGCCGACGTGCCCAACGACGCCCAGGCGCATCCGGTGAGGCGCTGCCGCGACGGGACGCCGCGCTGCATCGCCAGGCTCGAGCGCCGGATCAGAAAGCAGTACCGCCGCTTCGACGCGAGCTGCGACCACCGCGCGGTGATCTCCTACTCCTACCTGCAGATCACCCGCGGGCTGCGCCGGGACCTGAAGGGGCCGCGACCGGGCCTCGTGCGCCACCGGCGCTGGTTCGCCTACCTGACCACGACCTTCTCCAACCGCTACGCCGAGGCGTTCCGAAGCTGGCGGCTGGGGCTGCCGGTACCCGAGGCCTGGCGAATCACCCTCGAGACCGCCGCCGACGGCGACTACCAGGCCGGCCAGGAGGTGCTGCTGTTCTCAAACGCCCACGTCCAGCACGACCTCCCGTTCGCCTACGAGGAGATGGGGATCGAGACCCGGGCCGGGCGATCGCGCAAGCCCGACCACGACGCGGTCAACGAGATCAACGCCCGCGTCTTCGACGGGATCGAGAAGCACATCGCCGCCCACTACGACCCCAGCTTCAGCCTGATCGACGTCCCGTTCGTGCCGGTGGAGGAGATCGGCACCCTGGAGCTGGTCAAGCTCTGGCGCGAGAACGCCTGGCGCAGCGCCGAGCGCCTGCTGGCGGCCGATTCCGACGCCGAGCGCGCCGACGTGGTGGCGCAGATCGAGCGCACCTCGACCGCGTGGGCCGAGCTGATCTCGTCGGGGAGCTTCCCCGGCTACGGCGCGACGCGGGACGAGTACTGCCGCAGCCACTGAGCGCCGGCCACGGACTTGACGCCCGGCGGCCCACGGGCACTACGCCCACCGTGCTGGGTTGTGGTCGTATGGCGACCGCCAGGCAGGACAGTGGGGCACGCGCGGAGCGAGGTCTATCGTTTCCCCCATGGCGGTCCGGATCGCCGTGGGGACCTCTGAAGGGATCGACGCGGTCGCCGCGTTCGACGAGGCGGCTCGCGAGGCCGCGCGCGAGCTCGATGCGCCCTGTGACCTGGCGCTCGTGTTCGCCGGTGCGCCGCATCTCGGCCACGCGAAGTGGATCCTCTCGGCCGTCCACGAGGCGCTCTCCCCCCACAACCTGATCGGCTGCGGGGCCGGCGGGGTGGTCGGCTCGCGGCGCGAGATCGAGGAGGGACCGGGTGCGGTGGTCTGGGCGCTGGCGGCGCCCGACGCCGAGATCGCGACCCACCACCTCGAGGCCGAGCCGGCGCCCGACGGCGTGGTCGTCCGTGGGCTGCCCGACGGGCTCGGCGCCGAGGCGATGGTGGTGCTCGCCGACCCCTACACGTTCAGCGCCGA
Organism: Solirubrobacterales bacterium; assembly: GCA_050697155.1. Classification (GTDB taxonomy): domain Bacteria; phylum Actinomycetota; class Thermoleophilia; order Solirubrobacterales; family 70-9; genus JBOGZD01. The sequence goes on from JBOGZD010000015.1 coordinate 16,831, forward strand.
GGCGCTGCTCGATCGGCTGAACTCCGAGCGCCCAGGGATGCCCGTGCTCGGCGGGCTCGCCAGCGCCGCGGCCGCGGGCTCGGCGTCGCTGCTTCGCGACGGCGACGTCCTCGACGGCGGCGCGGTCGCCTGCTCGCTCGCCGGGGTCGGGGTGATCCCCTGCGTCTCGCAGGGCGCGGCGCCGATCGGGCCGGAGATGACGATCACCGCCGCGACCGGGAACCAGATCGCCGAGCTCGCGTCCGTGCCGGCGATCGAGCGCCTGCGCGACGCGCTCGCCGGGCTCGACCCCCAGGAGCAGCGGCTCGCGGCGCGGGGGCTGATGCTGGGGGTGGTGATCGACGAGAACCAGCCGGAGTACGGGCGCGGCGACTTCCTCGTCCGGCCGATCATCGGCGCGGACGAGGAGGCGGGCACGATCGCGCTCGGCGAGCGAGTGCGGGTCGGCCAGACGGTGCGCATGCACGTTCGCGACTCCGCCCGGGCCGACGAGGACCTGCGCGAGGCGCTGCGGGCCCAGTCGCTCGCGCTCGGCGAGGCCGGCGCCGCCGGGGCGCTGCTGTTCACCTGCAACGGCCGCGGCTCGCACATGTTCGACGTCCCCGACCACGACGCGCTGGCGATCGACGACGCGCTCGGGGCCCCGGCAGGCGGCTTCTTCTGCGCCGGCGAGATCGGCCCGGTGGGCGGTCGCAACTTCCTCCACGGCTTCACGGCGACGCTCGCGGTGTTCCCGGGCGGGGGCTAGCTCTCCGCGTGGAAGGCCTCTCCGAGCTCGTCGCCCGCGCCCTCGCCGAAGACGTCGGCGCCGGCGATCTGACCTCCGACTCGGTGGTTCCGGCCAACGCGCGCGGCCGGGGCCGGATCATCCAGAAGCAGCCCGGCGTCCTCTTCGGGCTCGACGCCGCCGCGGAGGCCTTCTCGCAGGCGGGAGCCGAGTCGTTCGACAGGCTGATGGTCGAGGGCGAGTGGCGCGACTCGGTGCCCGCCGAGCTCGCCGTCGCTGCGGGCCCGGCGCGGGCGCTGCTGGCGGCCGAGCGCACCGCGCTCAACCTGCTCTGCCACCTCTCCGGCGTCGCCACGCTGACCGCCCGGTTCGTCGGCGCGGTGCGCGGGACGGGCGTCGCGATCCTCGATACCCGCAAGACCACCCCGGGGCTGCGGGCGCTGGAGAAAGCGGCGGTCGCGTCGGGCGGCGGGCGCAACCACCGCATGGGCCTCGACGACGCGATCCTGGTCAAGGAGAACCACGTCGCACTGGCCGGAGGGACCGCGGTCGCGATCGAGCGCGCGCGCGAGGCTCACCCCGAGGCCCCGCTGGAGGTGGAATGCCGGACGCTGGCGGAGGTCGCCGAGGCGCTGGCGGCGGGCGCCGACCGGCTGCTGCTCGACAACATGCCTCCCGAGGAGCTGCGCGCGGCGGTCGCCGAGCGCGACGCGGCCGCCGTGGACGTGCCGGCCGCGGAGCTCGAAGCGTCCGGCGGGGTGACTCTCGGCAACGTCGCCGAGATCGCCGCGACCGGCGTCGACGCGATCTCGGTCGGCGCGCTCACCCACTCCGCCGCCGCGCTCGACCTCAGCATGCTGCTCGACCCGCTCTGAAGGCACCGCTACTTCAGCAGCCGCGACAGGCGGCGGTCCTTGAGCACGCGACCGCCGGTCTGCTCCTTCGGGCAGTAGTTGGTCTGGTGCTCGGCGAAGTAGACGGCCTCGATCCTGGTCCCGCAGCGGGGGCAGGGCTCGCCCTCGCGACGGTGGATCCGCAGCGGCATCGGCAGCTTGTCCGGGACCGTGTCGGCGATCACCTGCTCGTAGTGGTCGAGCGCCGAGCCCAGCACGGCGAGCCCGTCGTAGAGGCGCTCGACCTCGTCGCCCTTGAGCTCCGACCCCTTCTTGAACGGCGACAGCCGCGCCTCCCAGAGGATCTCGTCGACCCAGGAGCGGCCGATGCCGGCGATCGTGCGCTGGTCGCGAAGCAGCGGGTGCAGGTGGCGGGGCTGGTCGAGAGCTCGCTCGAGCTCGGGCAGCGGCGGGGCCGGCCAGGCCTCGGGGCCGAGGGTGGCAACCATCTCGTCGTTCGCAACCTCACCCTCGGGCATCAGCTTCGCCCAGGCGCGCTGCCTGGTGCCGAACTCGCGCAACCGCAGCTCGCGCCCGTCGGCGAGCCGGATCAGCACCCGCGAGGCACGGTCGCGCAGCGAGGCCCGCTTGTCGAACAGCTGCAGCCGCCCGGCCGACATCAGGTGCACCAGGAGATCCAATGGCCGTCCCTCGGTGACCCCGCCGGAGCGGAGGCGGAGCCGAGCATCCGGCGGGCCAAACTCCACGATCGGCATCTTTCCGATCCGGCGAACGCCCTCGACCGGGCGCCCCACCAGTGCATCCAGCGGCGGCTTGACGCTCTTCAGCGCCACCATTCCCCGCGCGAGCGCCGACTCGACCTCGGCGCCGGCGAGCGCGGCGGCCAGGCGGCGGGCGGTGATCTCCACCTCTGGAAGCTCGGGCACGGTTACAATTCTGAGCAGTTCATTCGTCGTGTTTGAGGCCGGTCATGGGGCCGGCACGGGCAGGCGAACATATGCAGCAGCTTCCGACACTTCAACCGGTCGTCGTACCCGACCTCACTCGGGAGGAGACCGAGCAGCTCTCGGCCGAGGTGCGCGCGCTCGCCGACGAGCGCAACGCGGTGATCCTCGCCCACAACTATCAGCTGCCCGAGGTCCAGGACGTCGCCGACCACCTCGGCGACTCGCTCGGGCTCTCGCGCCAGGCCGCGGCAACCGACGCCGAGGCAATCGTCTTCTGCGGCGTCCACTTCATGGCCGAGACCGCCTCGGTGCTCTCGCCGCAGAAGACCGTCCTGATCCCCGATCCGGACGCGGGCTGCTCGCTCTCGGACTCGATCACCGCCGACCAGCTGCGCGCCTGGAAGGCGGAGCACCCGGGCGCGGTGGTGGTCATGTACGTGAACACCTCGGCCGGGGTCAAGGCGGAGACCGACTACTGCTGCACCTCGGCGAACGCGGTGCAGGTGGTCGAGCACATCTGGCGGGAGCACGGCCCCGAGACCGAGATCCTGTTCGGCCCCGACATGTGGCTGGGCTCGTTCGTCGCCCGCGAGACCGGACTGGTAGACGACCCCGAGCGCTACCGGCGCTTCCACGTGTGGGACGGCGAGTGCCACGTACACGCCGGCATCCGCCCCGGCGACATCGAGCGCACCCGCGCCGAGCATCCCGATGCCGAGTTCCTGATCCACCCCGAGTGCGGCTGCTCGACGCAGGCGATGGAGTACGTCGCCTCGGGCGACGTCGGCTCCGACGGCGTCCACATGCTCTCGACCTCGGGCATGCTGCGCCACGTCGAGGCCAACCCCGACGGGGAGTTCATCGTCGCGACCGAGAACGGGATGCTCTACCCGCTCCAGCAGGCGGCGCCGAAGGCAAAGCTCCACGAGGCCAACCGGATGGCGCTCTGCAAGTACATGAAGATGATCACCCTGCCGAAGTTGTGCGACTCGCTGCGGGAGATGAAGTTCGAGGTCAAGGTGCGGCCGGAGATCGCCGAGCGCGCCCGAGTGCCGATCGAGCGGATGGTGAGCATCGGCTAGCCGTTGAACCCCGGCGCACGCGCTTGCTAGCGTGCGCGCCGTGCTCGAGGTGGTGGGACGGCTGATCCTCGGCGGGTTGCTGGCGGGGGCGAGCGCGGCCAAGCTTGCGAGCCCGGCATCCAGCCGTGCCGCGATGGCGACCTTCGGGGTCTCCCAGCCGCGAGCTCAGGGAATCGTCTGGGTCGGGCTGGTTGCCGCCGAGCTGGCGCTCGCCGCCGGGGTGATCGCCGGCCTCGACGGCGCCGCGTGGCTGGCTGCCGCGCTGATGGCCGCATTCGCCGCCACCATGGTCGGCGCGATCATGCGCGGCCGGGCCGGCGCGCCGTGTGCCTGCTTCGGGGCCCGCTCGACCGTCGGCTGGGGGGCGGTCGCCCGCAACTGCGCCCTCGCCGTCGGATTCGCGGCGCTGCCCTTCCTTCCCGCCGGCGAGCTGTCCACCGACGAGTGGCTCGGCCTCGGCCTTGGGGTGGCGCTGCTCGCCTGCGCGGCGCTGGCGATCGCCGTGCTGGCGCTGGCGCGGGAGGTCGGCATCCTCCGCCTCAGGCTGGGGCCGGCGGCGGCGCTCGAGATCCCGGAGGAGGGCCCCGAGCTGGGATCGCACAGCGATGTGGTCTCGACCCGCTTTGTGCTCGGGCCCGAGGCCGAGCTGGCGCTCGCCGTGTTCGTCTCCGACGGCTGCCACGTCTGCCGGGCGCTGGAGCCGGCGGTGCGCTCGCTGGCGGGCGACCCGCTGGTCGCGGCCGAGACGTTCGAGGAGGTTGCCGACGCCTCGGTCTGGGAGAGGCTCGCGATCCCGGGCAGCCCGTTCGCGGTCGCCTTCGACCGCTCCGGCACCGTGCTGGCCAAGGGCACGTTCAACAACCTCGCCCAGCTCGAGAGCGTGCTCGCCGCGGCCGAGCGCCGGAGGGGCGAACGGGGGCTGGTGGAGTCGCTCGGTGCCGGCTGACCCGACACGGCCGGACCGCCCGGCGGCGCCCGACCATGCACCGAGCAGGGTCGCGGCCACGCTCGATTCGCTCGCCGGCAACTCCTCGCGCCGCGGCTTCCTCGCCCGGGTCGGCGCGGCGCTGACCGCGCTCACCGCCGGCGGAGTGATCGCGAAGGCGGTGAAGCCGGGCGAGGCCGACGCCTTCCACTTCTGCGGGCACATCTTCACCACCGGGTCCTGCCCGCACCCGCTCGGCCGTGCCCTGCCGCGGATCGACGCCCGGGGCTATCCGCTGCGCCCGAGCGACGGCCGGGCCGTCGACAACCTCGGCCGGGCGGTGAACGGTGCCGGCGCGCCGGTGAACGACGACGGCGAGCCGCTGCGCGACCCCGACGGGCGCACGCTGCCGCCCGCCCCGCGGACCAAGGTCTGCGACGAGGTCGCTCGCATCTACAACTTCCGCACCTGGGTCGATGGCGGCTGGTATCGCTGCTGCGGGGGGAGGGTGCGAAAGCTGGTCGACTGCTGCGCCCACTCGAACCGGCGCATCAACGGCGACGCCGCGCTCGAGGGCTACTGCTTCCGCGGCCGCAAGGTGTTCTGCGTCATGTACTTCCAGACCAAGGTGCCGTGCTAGTGCCTGCACTGGCCATGGCTCAGCGCAAGGACAGCCGATGACCGGCTTGGAGATCGCGCTCGCCGCCGCCGCCCTCGCAGCGGGACTCACCGGTACCTGGTCGCCGTGCGGGTTCTCGATGATTGAGACGATCGGCCCCGTCGGGCACACCGGCGGTCGGGCGACGACGCTCGCCGCCTGCGTCACCTTCACCCTCGGGGCGCTGGTCGGGGGAATGGCCAGCTTCGGGCTCCTGGCGGCTCTCGGAGCGCTGGTCCACGGCGCCGACGACCGCGTGGCCTACGTGCTCGCGGCGGCGCTCGCGCTCGCCGCCGCGGCGGCGGAGATCCGGGGCACGACGATCGTCCCCCAGGTCCGCCGCCAGCTGCCCGAGCACTGGCGGCGGCTGATGCCGATGCCGGTGGCGGCGGCGCTATACGGCGCGCTGCTCGGGCTCGGCTTCATCACCTTCGTGCTGACGTTCGGGGTGTTCGCGCTGGCGGGGATCGCGTTCGCCGTCGGCGAGCCGGCGGCGGGACTGGCGATCGGGCTCGCCTTCGGGGCCGGCCGGGCGTTGCCGATCGCGCTCACCGCCCCCGTCGCCGACCGGCCCGCCGGGATCCGGGTCACCGAGCTGATGGCGGGCCGCCCGGGGATCTATCGTGGCTTCCGGCTCGGTGACGGCCTGGCGCTGGTCGCGGTCGCGGCGGTGCTGGTCACAACCGTGCCGGCCAACGCGGCCCAGATCGAGGCCAGCCCCGGCGCCGACCCCGCGGTCGGCGGCAACGACGTCGCCTACCAGCGACCCGACCGAAGCGGCGTGCTGCGCCGGGACGGCGGCGAGGTGGCGCTGCCGGGACGCGATCCGGCGCTCGGCGGCGGGCGGGTGGCGGTCGTGCGCGGGGAGAAGATCGTCATCCTGAGCGCCGTCGACCTGACCGAGGTCGGACGGGTCCGAGCGCCCGGGGCCGATGCGGTCGCCGTCTCCGAGAGCTGGGTCGCGTGGCGCGAGGGCAGCGGTGGGCGGGACTTCATGCGGGTCAGCAACGTCGGCGACCCCGCGCGCCCGGGGCCGATCAAGTCGCTCGCAATGGCCGGCGGGGCCTCGCAACTTGGCCGACCGAGCCTCGACGGCAACCGGCTCGTCTATGCGAAGGCCACCAAGCGGCGCAACGCGATCCTCAAGCGCGTCCTCGGGTCGGGCGGCCGCTCGACGGTGATGAGCTCGACGACGGACGGCCTCTCGAACCCCTCGATCCGCGGCGGGCGCCTGCTCTACGTCCGCCACGAACGCCGCACGGACAAGCTCAAGCTCGCGTCGCTGCGCGGCGGGAAGGGCCGCACCCTGCTGCGCCGCCGCGGCAGGACGCTGTGGTCGACCGCGCTCGCCCCCGACCGCGCCTACGTGACCCAGATCCACGGCACCGCCCCGCGCCAGAAGATCCTCTCGGCGAAGGCCGGGCGCTAGTGCACCCGTCCGCAAGTTCGCCCGGTTTCGGCGGCACCGGAACGCGCCTGGCACCACCCGGCACCCGCCCACGTGCCCAACGGCACGCGGGCGGGCACCGCCCGGCACCAGCCGCGCCCCGGCACTCGCCGAATCCGACCGAACTTACGGTCGTGTGCACTAGACCCACGACCGAGGCGCACGCTAGCCGCGACTATCGCGACGAACGTGCGGCTTACCCGGCGTCCGGCGGCGCCAGCACCGACGGTGGGACGTCGGCGGTGCCGATCGCGCGGTAGAGCGCCGCGCTCGGCTTGGCGATCCGCCAGCCGACGCCGGCCCGGGTCAGGTAGACGAGGTCGTCCTCGATCGACGGCTCCTTGCGGTCGGCGAACGTGGTCACCGTGGTCGCTCGGGCCCGCGCGGAGTCGGCCTCGATCTCGATCGCTCGTATGCCTGCGAGCTTCAGGCCCTCGAACACCGGCACGCCGCGGGGGTCGCGGTAGCCGATCGAGTCCGAGAGGGAGGCGGCGCAGTCGCCGCCGGACTCGGGCAGCTCGATCTCGTCGATCGCTCCGGGGGCGAGCGCCGAGCAGACCCGCTCGCCGTCGCCGGCGTCAAGTCCGAGGAGGTAGGTGCGGACGACTTGCGCGACCTCGCGCTCGTCGGGGTCCCGGGGCGGAGGTGCGGGATCGGTGGCCGTGTCCTGCGTCGTCTCCTGCTCCGGCTCGTCGTCGGGGTCAGCGGCGGCGTCGGGCTGCGTGGCACCCGGTTCTTCGGTCGCAGGTGCCGTCGTCTCGGTGTTCTCCGGGTCGTCATCGCAGCCCGAAACCGCCACGCAGGCAATGAGGGGGAGGATCGCGATCAGGAGATGGTTCGTTGCCGTGCCCCTGCGCACGTCGGCGACGCTAGCGAACCGATTCTCCCGGATGTCCTGTTCTGGTGGTCATATAGACCACCTGGGCAGGACAGCTTCGCCGGGACGCGCAGCGTTCGTGGCGTCCGCCCCGGGGCATAGCTTGGGGGCAGGTGACCTCAGCTAACCTCGCCGCCGTGACCCACCTGAGGCCGGTCCCAGACCCGAAACCGCCGCCGCGTCACGACGAGCGCCAGGCGACGCAGCCCTCGATCGCAGAGCTCGAGCGCTGGGCGACGGTGCTGAGGATGGACTGCGTGCGGATGCTCGCGGTGGCGAAGTCGGGCCACCTCGACTCCTCGCTGTCGGCCGCCGACGTCGTCGCCGCCCTCTACTACCGCGTCCTCCGCCACGACCCGGAGAACCCCGACTGGCCCGAGCGCGACCGGTTCGTGCTCTGCAAGGGCCACGCGGCGCCGATCCAGTACGCGGCGCTCGCCCACCACGGCTACTTCGAGCTCGAGGAGCTGATGGGCCTGCGCCAGATCGGCGCCCAGCTCCAGGGCCATCCCGACATGACCCGCACCCCCGGGGTCGAGGTCTCGACCGGGTCGCTCGGCCAGGGGCTGTCGATGTGCGTCGGCATCTGCCTCGCGTTGCGCCTCGACGAGCTCGACCGCACGGCGCAGGTCTTCGGCGTGCTCTCCGACGGCGACTGCCAGGAGGGACAGACCTGGGAGGCCGCGACCGCCGCGACCCACTTCGGGGTCACCAACCTGACCGCGGTCATCGACTACAACCACCTGCAGACCGACGGCACCACCGAAGAGGTGATGGACATCGGCGACGTGCGCGCCAAGTTCGAGTCCTTTGGCTGGGACGCGGTCGAGATCGACGGCCACGACATGGGCCAGGTGGTCGAGGCACTGGAGCGCAGTCGCACGCTGGAGCGGCCGGCGGCGATCGTCTGCCAGACCACCAAGGGCAAGGGCGTCTCGTCGATGGAGGGCAGGTTCGGCTTCCACGGCAAGCCGCCCGACCCGGAGCTCGCCGGCGCCGCGGTGACGGAGCTCGAAGAGCGGCTCGAGGAGCAGACAAAGGGGTTGCACGCGGCCGAGGACGGCGATCCCGAGGGCGGTGGGGAGTAGCGATGCCGGCTGAAGCCAAGACCGAGCCGATCGCGACCCGCCACGCCTATGGCGACGCGCTGGTCGAGCTCGGCGAGCAGCACGCCGAGGTCGTCGCACTGGACGCCGACCTCGCGGTCTCGACCCAGTCGATCAAGTTCGGCAAGCGCTTCCCGGAGCGGTTCTTCAACGTCGGCGCCGCCGAGGCGAACATGATGTCGATGGCCTGCGGCCTGGCCGCGACCGGCAAGGTGCCCTACTGCTCGACCTTCGCCATCTTCGCCTCCGGGCGCGCCTACGACCAGGTGCGGCTCGGGATCGCCCACAACGAGCTCAAGGTGCGGATCGGCGCCTCGCACGGCGGCGTCTCGCTCGGCGAGGACGGCGCCTCGCACCAGATGATCGAGGACATCGCGATGATGCGGGCGATGCCGCGGATGCAGGTGATCGTCCCGGCCGACTACAACCAGGCCTACCGGGCGACGCTCGAGTCCTACGAGAAGGACGAGCCGATGTACATGCGCTTCGGCCGACCCGCGACCGCGATCGTCTACGACCAGATTCCGGAGACCCTCGGCGGCGGAGTCGACGTGCTGCGCGAGGGCAAGGACATCACCCTGATCGCCACCGGCCACCTGGTGTGGCGCGCGCTCGAGGCCGCCGAGACGCTCGACCGCGAGGACGGGGTGGAGGCCGAGGTGCTCAACGTCGCGATCGTCAAGCCGCTTCACTCCGAGCCGGTGCTCGAGTCGGTCTCGAAGACCGGCGTCGCGGTCACCGCCGAGGAGCACCGGGTGGTCGGCGGTCTCGCCGACGCCGTCCGCCAGGTCGCCGCCGAGCAGCACCCGGTGCCGATCTTCGCCGTCGGCATGGGCGACGAGTTCGGGATCTCGGGAACCGGAGAGGCGTGCATGGAGCACTTCGGCCTCACCGCCCGCGGCATCGTCGACCGCGCGCGCGAGGCGCTGGTGCTGAAGCCGATCGTCTCCCGCCCGCCGCTGTTCGGCCCCGAGTGGACCTAGCAAGCCGGTCGCCTCGCCGCCGGCGCGCTGCGCACTGGTGACCGAACGATTGTGTTGCCTATAGGCATGAAAATCCTCCAGTCGTCCGCTGGCGGTCGCTTCGGTGGTTCTCCGTAGCCGGAGTGCGCTGCGGGCCGTGTTCTACGTCGGCGGAGCCGTTGCCACCGGCGCCGGGCTGCACTCGGCCGTCCTCGGCGCCAGATCCCTCCCCGGTCAGGATCTCGCCAATCCCGCTCTGGAGAGCGAGCTGCGCTACTACGCCGTCTTCTACGCGGCCTTCGGCTCGATGGCGCTCCAGGTCGCGCCTCGCGCGGACAGCGATCCCGCCGCCGTGCGTGGCCTCGCCGCCACCCTGTTCCTCGCCGGCCTTGCGCGCGCCGGCGGCTGGCTCGCGGCCGGCCGGCCGCCCGGGTTCCAGTGCGCGCTGCTTGCGATCGAGCTCGGCGCCCCCGCGCCGATCGTCGCCTGGCAGGCGCGGTTGCAGCGATCCGGCGACCTTTAGCGGCCGCTAACACTCTGCGCTACGCTTCCGCGGCCGCGGGAAAGCCGCTCGTGGCGCAGGCAGGAATCCACGGGGTGCTCGCGCAGGATTGGCGCGGACGCCGCAGAAACAGGCTGGGCATGCCACTTCTGAGAACAGGCCGAAAGGAACGGGCGCGCGCCCGCCGGCGCGAGGCCGACGAGCACCGTGCCCGGGCCGCGCGCCGGCCGCCCCCGCGCGACTCCGAGGCGCCACCGATCGTCGAGGTGCGCGAGGCGACGGTCGTCTATCCGGGCGGCCACGTCGCGCTCGAGCGGGTCTCGCTGTCGATCGACCGCGGCGAGTTCGCCTTCGTCGTCGGTCCGACCGGGTGCGGCAAGTCGACCCTGATCAAGACCCTGATCCGCGACGTCGAGCCCGCGACGGGACAGATCCGGATCGCGGGCCGGGACATCAACAAGATGCCCGAGGAGCGCACCCCCTACCTGCGGCGCCGGATCGGGACCGTGTTCCAGGACTTCAAGCTGCTGCCCAACCGGACGGTCTACGACAACGTCGCCTACGCGCTGCAGGTGATCGGCGAGCCGCGCTCGCAGATCCGGCGCAAAGTGCCCGAGATCCTGCGCCTGGTCGGCCTGCAGGCGAAGATCCACAATTACCCCGACCAGCTCTCGGGCGGAGAGCAGCAGCGGGTGGCAATCGCGCGCGCCTTCGTCAACCACCCGCCGCTGCTGCTCGCCGACGAGCCGACCGGCAACCTCGACCCCGAGACCTCGATCGGGATCATGCAGCTGCTCTACCGGATCAACCGCACCGGCACCACGGTGCTCGTCGTCACCCACAACCGCGAGCTGGTCGACAAGATGCGCCGCCGGGTGATCGCCCTCGAGGAGGGCCGCCTGGTCCGCGACCACGCCGCGTCGGGCTACCACCACGACGAGTCGACAACCGAGTTCGCCGTCCGGGTGCGGGCCGAGATGGGCGTCGGGGACGAGGGCCAGACCAACGGAGACACCCTCTAGCCGATGGGCCGGGTCGTCTTCTTCCTCTCGGAGGCCTTCCGCGCGCTGCGGCGCAGCGCCGCGCCGAGCATCGCCGCGATCGTGACCATCGTCGTTACCACCCTGCTACTCGGCGTGCTCGTCCCGGTGCTGCGCGCGAGCGAGTCGAAGACCGAGGACATCCGCGAGCAGATCGGGTTGCGGGTGTTCCTCTACCAGGACTCGCCCGGCACGGAGATCCGCGCGCTCGAGGACAAGCTCGAGGCGATCCCCCATGTCACGGGCGCCGAGTTCTGCTCGCGCGCGTGCGGGATCGAGGTGCTCGAGAGCCGCCTCGAGGGCGACCTGCGCGAGTCGATCGGCGAGCTCAACCGCAACCCGCTGCCGGCTGCCTATGAGATCTCGCTGGACGATCCGGACAACCTCGAGTCGGTCCGCGCCGCGCTGACGCCTCCGAACACGTCGGGCACGCCAACCCCGATCAGCCCGGCGATCGATCCGCCGATCGGAGAGTCGCGCGAGGAGGCCAAGGACATCCGCGAGGTCACCGGAGCGGTGAAGATCGTCCTCCTGGTGATCGCCGCCCTGCTGCTGATCGCCTCGCTGCTGCTGGTCGCGAACACGATCCGCCTCTCCATCTACGCCCGCCGGCGCGAGGTCGAGGTGATGCAGCTCGTCGGCGCGACGAACTGGTTCATCCGCTGGCCGTTCATGATCGAAGGGGTGATCGTCGGGCTCGCGGGCGCCGGCGTCGCGGTCGGCATACTGTGGCTTGGCAAGGTCACCATCGTGGATCCGCTGGCCGACAACTTCGCCCTGATCGACAACCTCTCCACCGTGAGCTTCGTGCCCCTGGTGGTGATGCTGGTGGCTGCCGCGGTAGTTGTCTCCGCGCTCGGCAGCGGCATCACGCTGCGCCGCTTCCTGCGCGTGTGAGTACGGCTACTCCGGGAGGCGGCTTCGCCTCCGGCGTCGCCGTCGGGCTCGTGCTGGGCCTGGCCGCCGCCGCGCTCCTCGGCATCCTCACCGGCGCGCTGGAGGGCGATCCGGGCGCCGCCGAGCAGGCTCGCGACGTGATCGAGGCCAACTACTTCGAGCCGGTCGACGAGGGCGAGCTCGACCAAGCATCGGTCGCGGGAATGGTCACCGAGCTTCGCCGCCGCCACGACGACCGCTTCTCCCACTACTTCAGCCCCGAGCAGCTCGAGGTCTTCGAGGCGGCGACGTCCGGGGAGTTCTCGGGCGTGGGGTTGACCGTGAACGAGGTGCGCCGGGGCCTGCGGGTGGCGAGCGTGCTCCCCGACACCCCGGCGGAGCAGGCCGGGATCACGGGGGGCGACCTGATCACCGCGGTCGACGGCGACTCGATCGCCGGCGTTCCCTCCAACGTCTCGACCGCCCGGATCAAGGGCCCGCCGGGCACCGAGGTCGAGCTGCGGGTAGAGCCCGCCGGCGGCGGGCGACCGCGCGAGGTCACGGTCGAGCGGGCCAGAGTCCGCGTTCCGGCCGTCCAGGGCGGGATTCGGCGCGCGGGTGGTCGGGAGGTGGCCTACGTCGACTTCGAGACCTTCTCCGACGGCGCCCACGGCGAGCTGCGCGAGACGATCGAGCGCCTGCTGCGCCGCGGCGCCGAGGGGGTGGTGCTCGACCTGCGCGGCAACGGCGGCGGCCTGCTCAACGAGGCGATCCTCTCGACCAGCGTCTTCGTCGAGGACGGGGTGATCGTCTCCACCAGCAGCCGGGCCCAGGGCGAGCGCGACTACGACGCGGTCGGCGACGCGCTCGAGCCGCGACCGACGGTGGTGCTGATCAACCGCGACACCGCCTCGGCCGCCGAGATCCTCGCCGCGGCGCTCGAGACGTACGACCTGGCGACCATCGTCGGCGCGGAGAGCTTCGGCAAGGGCACCTTCCAGGAGGTGATCGGGCTCGAGTCCGGCGGCGCGCTCGACCTCACCGTCGGCGAGTACCTGACCGCCGACGGGGCCTCGCTCGCCGGCGACGGGATCGCCCCCGAGGTGCGTGCCGAGGACGACCCCGAGACCCGCCGCGACGAGGGGCTCGACGAGGCCCTGCGGGTGCTGGCGGGCGAGCTGGAGGGTTGATGCGGGTTACCACGCACGCGACCCCCATCAACCCTCTGCGCCGGCAATGACCGAGGGCAACGTCGCGGTGGTCGAGCACCGCGGTCGCTTCCGGGTGGCCGAGCCGCTGTTCGAGCCGGGGCCGCAACGGCCGCTCGCGCGCGGCTCGATCGACGTCGACCCGGGCGAGATGGTGCTGGTCGAGCCCCGCGGCGGCAACGCCCGCGCGGTCGCTCGGCTGGGGCGGCCCGACCGGGCCCGCGACGTGGTCGCGGCGCTGATCGCCGAGCGCGACCTTCGGCGCGGCTTCGGGCGCGAGCTGGAGGATGACGCTCGCGACGCAGCCGCCGTCGCGCGCGAGTCCGGCGATGCCCGCCACGACCACACCGACCTGGCGACGTTCACGGTCGACCCGGCGACGGCGCGTGACTTCGACGACGCGGTCTCCGCAGCGCCGGAAGGCGACGGAGTCCGGCTCTGGATCCACATCGCCGACGTCGCCGCCCACGTCAGGCCAGGATCGCGGCTCGACGCCGAGGCGCTTGGGCGCGGCACCAGCACCTACGTGCCCGGGGCAGTCGAGCCGATGCTGCCGCCGGCGCTCTCCGACGAGGCGTGCAGCCTCGGCCCCGGGGTGGAGCGCCTCGCCGTCACCGCGGAGGTCGTCGTCGACGCCGGCGGCGAGCCCCGCTCGGCGAGCTTTCACCGCAGCCGGATCCGCTCCGACGCCCGGCTCAGCTACGAGCAGCTCGACGAGCTCTTCGCCGGCCGCGGCTCGCCGTCCGCGGCGATCTCCGAGCCACTCGCGCTGGCGCGCCGGGCGGCCGCGGCGCTCGCCGGGCGGCGTCCCGTCGCGGCGCTCGAGATCGAGTCGTTCGAGCCCGAGTTCGAGTTCGATCCCGAGGGTCGCGTGATCGCCGCGCACTCGGTCGCGCAGACCGAGGCGCACCGGCTGATCGAGCACCTGATGATCCTCGCCAACGAGCGGGTCGCGGAGCTGTGCGAGCGACGTGGCGTGCCGACGCTCTATCGCGTCCACGAGCAACCCGACCCCGAGCGGGTCGGGGTGCTGATCGAGCAGCTCACCTCGCTCGGGATCCCGACTCCACCGCTGCCTGACCGGCTGGCGCCCGGCGAGGCCGCCGAGCTGGTCGGCGAGGCGAGCCGCCGGGTCGCCGCCGAGGCGCGGCGGCGCGGGCACGGGCGGGCCGCGTATACCTCTCTCGTGCTGCGCTCGCTGAAGCAGGCCTACTACACGCACACCAACGTCGGCCACGCGGGGCTCGGCAGCCCGGCCTACTGCCACTTCACCTCCCCGATCCGCCGCTATCCCGATCTGGTCGCCCACCGTGCGCTGCTGTCGCTGCTCGGCGCCGGCGAGGACGAGCCGGGGCGCTCGGACGTCCGCGAGGCGGGCTGGTGGTGCTCCGAGCGCGAGCGCGAGTCGATGTCCGTCGAGCGGCAGGCCGACAAGGTCTGCGCGGCGTTCCTGCTCGAGCGCGAGCTGTTCGAGTCGGGCTGGTCGCGGATGTTCGAGGGCGAGGTCTCGGGGGTGGTCGGCGCCGGCGCCTTCGTCCGCTTCGGCGGCGATCTCGCCGACGTATACGAGGGCTTCCTGCCGGCGCGGCGCCTGCGCGGCGAGTACTTCGCCCTCAACGAGACCGAGACCGCGCTGGTCGGGCGCCGCAGCGGTCGCACGGTGCGGCTCGGCGACCCCGTGCGGGTCGCGGTCGACGACGTCCAGGCGGCCCGGGGCCGGGTCGACCTGCTGCCCGAGGGCGGGGGCGGCTCGTGAGCAAGCGCGGCAAGCGCGCACCGGCGTCGGGGGACGTGGCCACCAACCGAGCGGCCCGGCACAAGTACGAGCTGCTGGACAGGTTCGAGTGCGGGATCGAGCTCCAGGGCAGCGAGGTCAAGTCGCTGCGCGAGGGCAAGGCGCAGATCGGCGATGCCTACGCCGTGATCGAGGGCGGCGAGGTGTGGCTGCGCGGCGCCCACATCCCCCCGTACGCGCCGGCGGCGGCAGAGAACCACGATCCCGACCGTGAGCGCAAGCTGCTGCTGCATCGGTACGAGATCGAGCGCCTGATCGGACGCTCGCAGCGACGCGGCCTCACGCTGGTGCCGACCCGGATCTACTTCAAGGGGCCGCGGGCGAAGGTGGAGCTTGCCCTCGCGCGAGGCAAGGAGCGGCGCGACCGCCGCCGCGAGATTCGCGACCGCGACGTCCAGCGCGAAGTCGAGCGCGAGGTCCGCCACCGGCTGCGGTGAGCGGCTGGCGGGCGCGCACGCCTTCGCCCGCGCGGGGTGGGAGCGGGACGGGGCGGGTCGTGAGAGGATTTCCACTGATGCGCTCCTTCAGATTGCAGCGCAAGCGGGACAGAGGGGAGACCGAGGAGGGCGAGGAGACGCCTGCCTCGCCGGCCCAGCGGCCGGCGGGCTCCCAGGCTCCGGCGTCGGCCCGACCGGCCAGCCCCGCTGCTCCGCCCGCGCCGGGCTCGGAGACGTGGGACGTGCCGCCGACCACCGGCGCGGGCCCGTACCAACCGCCGCGCTCGGCGCCACCGCCGACCTCCGTGTCTCCGCCGGCCCCCGAACCCTCACCGCCCGAGCCGACGGTCGACAGGGCAGCGGGGGTGCCGCTGACAGGCTCTGACCGGCGCAAGATGAAGCGCGCCGAGCGCCGGGCGCTGCGCGAGGAGGCCAAGCGGCGCAAGGCCGAGGAGGGGCAGCGCAAACGGCTCGAGCGCGCCACCGCCAAGCAGGCCAAGGACACCGCCGACGATACCGAGAGGGCCGCGCCGGTCGCCCCCGATGCGGGCCAGTCGGAGTCGTTCTGGACGCGTCGCAGCCGCGAGCGCGAGCAGCGGCGAGCGCTTCGAAGCGAGGAGAAGGCGCGCGCGCGCGAGGAGCGCGAGCGGGCAGTTGCCGAGCGGCGGCGACAGCGCGACGCCCAGAAGGCGGCCAAGCAGCAGGAGCGCGACGCCCAGAAGGCAGCCAAGCAGCAGGAGCGCGACGCCCAGAAGGCAGCCAAGCAGCAGGAGCGTGAGGCCCGCAAGCGGGCCAAGCAGGCGGCGAAGGCGAGCGAGGAGGAGGGCGGCACGTCAGCCGTCGCGGGCGCCCCGAGCCCCCCCTCGACCCCGGCGCCGCGAGCCGCGGACGAGCGCGCGATTCGCGAGGCGGCCGAGCGCGAGGCCGAGACGAGGCTCGCCGCCGCCGAGCGCCGCGCCGCGGCCACCCCGCCGAGCGTAATCGGGGACCCGAGCGAGGTCGCCGGGCCGAGCGTGGCCGCCGAGCCAAGCGAGCCCGAAGAGCCGTCCAAGGCCACCCCCGCGCCCCTCGACTCGGAGCTGCTCGAACACCCCGTCGATGCCGGCGACCGCGAGACCCTGCTCGCCGAGCTGCGCTTCTCGGAGCGACGGCTCGAGGAGCGCCGAGCCCAGGAAGAGGAGCTGACGCGCAAGCTGCAGGAGACCGAGGCACGCCTGGTCGACAACGAGCGACAGAGCGCGGCGGCTCTCGACCAGGCTGCGAGCAGGCTCGAGCAGACCGAGGCCCGCGCCGCCGAGGCCGAGGCCCGCGCCGCGCGCGCCCAGCGGCTCGCCATGGCGAAGGCCGAGGAGGTCGAGCGCGCGAAGCGCCTGCGCGAGATGCTCGACCGGATCGACCAGGCCGAGCAGCGCGCGGCGGAGGCCGAGCAGCGCGCCCGGGAGGCGGTCGAGCGGATCACCGAGCCGGCGCCGGAGGAGCCCAGCCCGGACCCGCCCGCCGAGGCCGCGGTAGCGGAAGCCCCTGCGCAGTCAGAGGGCGAGCCGGCCGGCCCCGAGCCTGAGGCGACGACGCCCGAGCGCGAGGCGGCCCGCCCAGGCCCCGAGCCCGAGATGACGACGCCCGAGCGAGAGCCGGCCCGCCCCGAGCCCGAGCCGCCGACGCCCGAGCCCGACCGAGCGGATGATTGGGTCTCCCAAGCGCCCGCCGACCACACCTCCGACGCGCCTTCGGCGACCGACGCCTCGCCCGCCTCCGGGGCGTCGCTGAGCATCAACTCCGCCAGCTACGAGGATCTGCGCGGGCTCGGGCTCTCGGTCACCCAGACCGGCCGCGTGCTCGCCGAGCGAGAGCGGTCGGGCGGCTTCAAGGAGCTAGACGAGCTCGACCGGATCCCCGGCTTCCCCCGAGCGTTTCTCACCGAGCTCAAGGCACGGCTGACGCTCTGAGCGCCGGCCGCACGGGGACTTCGCCTAATCGCGCGGTGTCCCAGTCTGAGGGGCGCTGGTTGTTCGGTGCGAGCGGTTGGTCCGCAGCCTGTTCACCCTCGGCTTGCTGGTGGTCTGACCGTGCCGGAGCCCACCCTGGGAACGACCGTCGCGAACGTCAAGCGCTCCCTCGCCAGCAACCGGTCTCGGCCGGTACGATCGGGTCGATGGCGGCGAAGTACGTCTGCGATCCGGCGGCGCTTGCGGGGCGGCTGTGGTTCCCGGGGCCTACGGGGCCGTTTTCACCCGGGCAGCGTCGCGCGATCCGGCGGCTGGTTGTGGCGCACGTCGAGCGGGCCTGCGCCGCACCGGCCCGGCCCTGCGGTGGGCGCCGGCCGCCCGACTGAGCTTGGGCTGGAGCGCTTTCGCTCCGGACGAACAGGCGTCTCGCCTAGCGCGGCGGTCGCTTCCGCAAATCGCGCGAAGGGGAACCGCGAAACGCCACGCGCGGCTCTGCCAAGCGCTTGGCCCGCGCCGGGTGGAGACCACTAGCGTTGAATCATGAGTCCGTGGCGTCACGCGCGGGCGATCGCGCTGCTGCCC
>JBOGZD010000016.1:0-33874 GCA_050697155.1 Solirubrobacterales bacterium
TCGTACCTGCTCGTCACCCTGCACCGGCCGGCGCTCACCGACGGCCCGCTGCTCGCCGACGCCGTCGCGGCGCTGGAGCGAGTCGCCGTCGAGATGCCGGTGGTCTTCCCGGTCCACCCCCGCACCCAGAAGATGCTCGGCCGGGAGCCGAACGGCGTCGTGCTCACCGACCCGATCGGGTACCTCGACTTCCTCTCGCTCGAGGCGGACGCGGGCGCCGTGCTCACCGATTCGGGCGGGATCCAGGAGGAGACCACCTATCTCGGCGTGCCCTGCTTCACCCTGCGCGACAACACCGAGCGCCCGGTTACGGTGCGCGCCGGGACCAACACCATTCTCGGCCTCGAGCCTGAGCGGATAGCCAAGATTCCCCAGCTGTTGGAACAAACGCCTGCCGCCCCGCCGTCAGACCGACCGCATCTTTGGGACGGGCGCGCGGCAGAGCGCGTCGCCGACGTCATTGCCGGCTGGTAGCTTCGCGCCATGCCGCTGCCCTCGCTGGTGCCGAAGGACAGGGTCTTCTTCGACCTCTTCAACGAGGCCGGGAAGAACACCCTGCGCGCGGCGAAGCTGCTCAACGACATGCTCCAGGGGTGGCCCGACGAGAGCGGACTGGCCCGGGAGATCCTGCTCGCCGAGCAGGAGGGCGACCGGATCACCCACGACATCGCCCAGCGGCTGAACGCGACCTTCGTCACCCCGCTCGATCGCGAGGACATCTTCGGCCTCGCCACGCAGCTCGACGACATCGTCGACTTCATCGAGGAGACCGCCGACTTCATGGGCCTCTACCAGATCGAGGCCCCGATGCAGCAATCGCTCGCGATGGCCGAGGTACTGGTCAAATCGTGTGAGCAGCTCGCCGAGGCGCTCGAGAACCTGCGCGGGTTCAAGGATCTCGACCGCTACTGGATCGAGATCCACCGGCTCGAGAACGACGGCGACCGCCTCTACCGCGACGCGGTCGCGTCGCTGTTCGCGAACGGGATCGACCCGATGGTGGTGATCCGCTGGAAGGACCTGTTCACCGTCCTCGAGCGGGCGATCGACGCGACCGAGACCGCTGCCCACATCCTCGAGGGCATCGTGATCAAGAATGCCTAGCTCCCACCGGTGAGTGAGGCTGAGCTCCTTCTCGGGATCGTCGTCGCGACGGCGCTCGCCTTCGACTTCACCAACGGGTTCCACGACACCGCGAACGCGGTCGCGACCTCGATTTCGACCCGGGCGCTGCGCCCACGGGTTGCCGTCGGCCTCGCTGCAATGCTCAACTTCGCCGGCGCCTTCATCTCGCTCGAGGTCGCGGCGACGGTCGCCGAGGACGTGGTCGACGCCGGGGTGATCACACAGCAGATCGTGTTCGCCGGCCTGATCGGCGCGATCACGTGGAACCTGATCACCTGGTACTTCGGGCTCCCGTCGAGCTCCTCGCACGCGTTGATCGGCGGCATCGTCGGGTCGGCGTTCGCAGCAGCCGGCGCCGGCGCGGTGCTCGGCGACGGGGTGCTCGGCAAGGTGCTGATCCCGGCGCTGATCGCCCCGGTGGTCGCCTTCTCCGTCGCCGGGATCTCGATCGTGATCGTCTATCGCACGGTCGGCCGCCAGCGGCCAGGCATCGTGTCCCGCGGCTACCGGCTGGGCCAGATCGTCTCGGCAAGCATGTTCGCGCTCGCCCACGGCACCAACGACGCCCAGAAGACCATGGGCATCATCGTCCTCGCCCTGATCGCGCACGGCAGCCTCCCGGCCGAGGGCTTCGACGTCCCGGTCTGGGTGATCGTCTCCGCGGCCACGGCGATCGGGCTCGGCACCTACAGCGGCGGCTGGCGGATCATCCGCACGATGGGGACGCGCGTGCACCGGATGGACCCGGCGCAGGGATTCACCGCGGAGGGGGCGGGGTCGGCGGTGATCCTCGCCTCCTCGCATTTCGGCTTTCCGCTCTCGACCACGCACGTGATCTCGGGCGCGATCATGGGCTCGGGCGCCGGCAAGCGGCTCTCCGCGGTCCGCTGGGGCGTCGCGGGCAACATCGTCGCGGCCTGGCTGCTCACCCTGCCCGCGGCGGCAGCAATCGGCGCGGTGACGTACGGCGTCACCCGTGTGTTCGGCACCGGTGCGGTCGGCCCGCTGATCGTCAGCGCGATCGGACTCGGACTGCTGGCGCTCGTGCTCGCGCGCCGGATTCGCGCCGGGGCCCCGGTGCCGGTCGGATGACCGCGCTGCTGACTCTCGGCGCGGTCGTCGACACCGGCGACCTAGGGCAGACGGTCGCCGCCGCGTTCGTCGCGGGGATCGGCGTCACGCTCATGTTCTCGCTCGGCATCCTCGGCGCGGCCCGATTCGCGGAGGCGAACCGCGATGGGCGGCAGCTGCCGGCGGTGCTCTTCGCGGCGATCGGGCTGCTCGGCTTCCTCGGCACTCTCGGTGCGGTCGCGCTGGGCCTGGTGCTACTGGCGACCAGCTAGTGGGGCCTCTGACACCCCACTAGTGGGGCGGACTACCCTTTCCGGGCCGTGCGCGCTGTCAGGAACATCGCGATCATCGCGCTGCTGGCCCTGATCGTGGCCGCGGTCCCGGGCGGGGGCAATGCGGCCGACGGGCTAATCGCCGCGCTGACGATGTGCTTCCTTATCGTGATCGGCCTCGCCGCCTTCCAGGTCTACCGCCAGAACCGGCTCACCTATCTCGGCCTCGACGACCGTGCCCGCGGCATCCTCCTCGCCGCCGTCGGGGCGATCGTGCTGATGATCGCGGGTGCCGACGAGCTGCTCGGCACCGGCGCCGGGCTTCTGGTCTGGATCGGCGTGCTCGGTCTCGCGGTGTACGCGATCGTTCGCGTCTGGACCGGGGCCCACAGCTACTGAGCTAAGTGCTCCCGGTCGCACCGCAAGCACTAAGGCGCATCGCAGCCGGCGCGGAATCGGCACAGTCCGCGCGCAAGCCGGGAGGTATTGGCGCCTAGCTTCGGCGCGTGCGCGAGCGCCGGGCAGAATCGGGACAGGCATCGGCCGAGCTGCTGGCGGTGGTACCGCTGTTGCTCGCGGCGCTGCTCGCGGTCGGCCAGCTCGCGGTCGCCGGCTACGCCCTCTGGAGCGCCGGGGACGCCGCCCGGGCCGGGGCGCGGGCGGGGCATGTCGGCGGCGATCCGGAGCGGGCTGCGCTGAGCGCGGTGCCCTCGTGGCTCGAGGACGGCGCTCGGGTCGAGGCGAACGGGCCGGTCGAGGTCGAGCTTCGGGCGCCCGCGCTGATCCCGGGAGCGCCCGCGATCCCCGTCCGCGCCCGGGCGAGCCTCGACCCGGAGGCGGCCGGTGGCTGAGCGCGGCCAGGCCTCGGTCGAGCTGGTCGCCGGGGTCGCGTTGCTGGTGCTCGCTGGGCTTGCCTGCCTGCAGCTGCTGGTCGCCGGGTACTCGCTGAGCCTGGTCGACGGCGCGGCGGAGGCGGGGGCGCTGGCGCTCGCGGCCGGGCGCGAGCCGAAGGCCGCTGTCGACGAGGCGCTGCCGGGCTGGGCGCGCGACGGGGCGGAGGTCGAGGTCGACGGCGGTCGGGTGGCCCTGCGCCTGCGCCCGCCCGCGGCGCTGCCGGCGATCGCGCAGGCGCTCGAGGTGAGCTCGTCAGCGTGGGTGCGGCGACCCGAGGGTGGCGGATGAAGGCCCGCGAGTCACCGCCCTTGAGCGGCGCAGTCACCCCTCGGACACCGCCCGTGATCGCGGCCACCGGGCTCGCGGGAGCAGAAGGCGGCCTCGCCACGGCGGCGGCGCTCGCGGTCGCGCTGACGACCGAGCCGTCCGGGGATGCGCCGGCGCTCGTCGCCGAGGTCGGCGAGCGGCACGCGAGAGGGCCGACGATGCTCGCCTCCGCCGGGGCGCGGGCGCTCGAGGCGAGCCTGCGCGCGCGGGCGTTTCACGCCTCGGCCCGTGGGCGGCTCGCGTGGCTGTCGATCGAGCCCGTCGACGGGTGGCTGGACCGCCTCACCGAGGCGCTGCGGTGCGCGAACACCGCTCGCGCTGCGGTCGTCCACGTGGACGCCAGACTCTGGCGCCCGCTGCTCGGCGACGAGCGGCTCGCGGTCGATGCCGCGGTGCTGCGGGCCGAGCTGCCCGCCCAGCGTTCGCTCACGGCGCTGGCCGTGCGCGAGCTGCACGCGGACGGCATCCGGGCGGCGGTCGTGCGCCGCCCGCCGGGCCGGGTCGGCTCACGACGCGCGCTGGCGGGCCTGGAGCCGGGTGGCGAGGCCTCACGGACCGCGGTGCGACTCGCACGACGCCTGCTCGGCTCGCGGCCATCGACCGGCTTCTCGATCGGGGGCGCTGCCGCGCCTTTGCGCGTTGGGCGCCGTGAGGAGAGTCCCGCGGTCGGTCGCGTCACCGAATCCGGACAGGCGATGCCGCTGGTGCTCGGCGCCGTGTTCGTGCTCGTCTTCTGCGCCCTGCTGCTCGCGGCGCTGGGCGGGGCGGTCACCGGCAAGGCGCGTGCGCAGCGGGTCGCCGACCTGGCCGCGCTCTCGGGCGCCCGCTCGATGCGCGACGACTTCGACCGACTGTTCGTGCCCGCCCGGCTGGCGAACGGCGCCGACAACCCGAGCCATCTCGGCCGGGCGGAGTACCTCGCGCGAGCCCGCGCCGCGGTTGCCGAAGCGGCCGATCGCAACGGCGCCGATCCGGACCGGCTGCGTGTCCGTTTCCCCGACGCCGGCTCGTTCGCGCCGCTGCGCGTCCGGGCGGAGATCACCGCCGAGCTCGACTCAACCGAGACGCGCCGGCGGGTGCCGGTCGAGGCCCACGCCGAGGCGGAGGCGGTGCCCCCGAGCGCGGGCACGACCGGGGCCGCCGGGGCCTCCGGCGCCGCGCCGATGGCAACCGGCGGCGGCTACTCGGGGCCGCTCGCCTACCGCGAGGGCAAGCCGATGCGTCCCGACGTCGCCGCCGCCTTCGACCGCCTGTATGCCGCCGCTCGCGCCGACGGGGTCGGGCTGGTGATCACGTCCGCGTTTCGGTCCGACGCCGAGCAGGCCGCGCTCTTCGCCCAGAACCCGGACCCGCAGTGGGTCGCGCCCCCGGGCCGGTCGCTGCACCGCTGCGCGACCGAGCTCGACCTCGGTCCCGCGTCCGCGTACGCCTGGCTGGCCCGGAACGCGCCCCGGTTCGGCTTCCTGAAGCGCTACTCGTGGGAGCCCTGGCACTGGGGGTTCACCGAAGGGCCGGCCCCCTGCTCGGCGGCGGGCGACCAGCTCGGCGGCAGCGGCGGAGCCGGCGACGGTGCGGCCGCGGGCACCGCGCTGCCCTCCTACGTGCCCGAGCGCTTCCGGGCCGCGCTGATCGCGGCGGCGGCGCGCTGGAACGTCTCCGCCGGGTTGCTCGCCGCGCAGCTGATGGCGGAGTCGAACTTCAACCCCTTCGCGGTTTCGTCCGCGGGCGCCCAGGGGATCGCGCAGTTCATGCCCGCGACCGCCGCCGCCTACGGGCTCGGCGACCCGTTCGACCCCGAGGCGGCGATCGACGCCCAGGCCCACCTGATGTCCGACCTGCTGGGGCAGTTCGGCGGCTCGGTGCCGCTCGCCCTCGCCGCCTACAACGCGGGCCCGGCGCCGGTCGAGGCGTGCGGATGCGTGCCGCCCTACCCCGAGACCCAGGCCTACGTCGCCCGCATCCTCGGCCTGATGGAGGGCGGCGGCGAGCTCGCCGCGCCGCCGCTCGAGGTGCGGCTCGTGGAGTGACGAGCACCGGACCTCGCCGCCCCGCGTACGATGCGGCGCGATGGCGGAGCGAAGACGGGCGCTGATCAGCGGCATCTCGGGCCAGGACGGCTCCTACCTTGCCGAGCAGTTGCTGGCCAAGGGCTACGAGGTGCATGGGGTCATCCGCCGCTCGTCGAGCTTCAACACCGAGCGGATCGAGCACCTCTACCGCGACCCGCACGAGGAGGACGTCCACCTCCACCTCCACCACGGCGATCTCGCGGACGCGAGCCGGCTGGTGAAGCTGATCTACGACATCCAGCCGGACGAGATCTACAACCTCGGTGCCCAGAGCCACGTGCGGGTGAGCTTCGACGTCCCCGAGTACACCGCCGACGTGACCGGCACCGGCACCGTACGCCTGCTGGAGGCGATCCGCGAGACCGGCGTCGAGACTCGCTTCTACGAGGCCGCCTCGAGCGAGATGTTCGGCTCGACCCCGCCGCCGCAGTCGGAGACATCCGTGTTTCACCCCCGCAGCCCGTACGGGGTCGCGAAGGCGATGGCCTACTGGATGACGGTCAACTACCGCGAGAGCTATGGCATGTACTGCGCCAACGGCATCCTCTTCAACCACGAGTCTCCGCGGCGCGGCGAGACTTTCGTCACCCGCAAGATCACCCGGGCGCTGGCGCGGGTGAAGGCGGGCCTGCAGGACAAGCTCTACCTCGGCAACCTCGACGCCAAGCGCGACTGGGGGTACGCGCCCGACTACACCGACGCGATGTGGCGGATCCTCCAGGCCGACGAGCCCGAGGACTTCGTGATCGCGACCGGGGAGACGCACTCCGTGCGCGAGTTCCTCGACCTGGCCTCGTCCCTGCTCGACCTCGACTGGGAGTCGTTCACCGAGATCGATCCGCGCTACTTTCGCCCGGCGGAGGTCGACGTCCTGCGAGGCGATGCGTCGAAGGCCGCCCAGGTTCTCGAATGGACCCCGACCGTCACGTTCGAGGAGCTGGTGCGGATCATGGTGGACGCTGACGTCAAGCTGCTCGAGGACGAGCTCGCGGGCCGCGCGGTACGGGTGAGCCACTCGTGACCGATCCCGATCCCGGCTTCTGGCGCGCCAGGCCGGTGACGGTCACCGGCGGTGCCGGCTTCCTCGGAGCCGCGGTCGTGCGCCGGCTCGAGGAGCTCGACGCTGCGGTCACCGTGACCCGCTCACGCGATTTCGACCTGCGTGACGCCTCCGCGACTCGCGAGGCGCTGCGCGGAGCCGACACCGTGCTCCACCTCGCCGCGCGGGTGGGCGGGATCGGATTCAACCGCCGCAACCCGGGCCCGCTGGCCTACGACAACCTGATCATGGGCGGGAACGTGTACGAGCGGGCACGCGAGCTCGGCGTGCGCAAGCTCGTCTGCGCATGCTCGGTCTGTGCCTATCCCAAGCACGTCCCGGTCCCGTTCCGCGAGGACGCGATCTGGGACGGCTACCCGGAGGAGTCCAACGCCCCATACGGCCTGGCCAAGAAGATGCTGCTCGTGCTCAGCGACGCCTATCGGCGCCAGTATGGCTTCGACTCCTGTGCGCCGGTGATCGCCAACCTCTACGGCCCCGGCGACAACTACGACCTCGAGGACTCGCACGTGATCGCGGCGATGATCCGCAAGTTCGCGGAGGCCGTCGACCGGGGCGAGCAGGAGGTGGTGCTATGGGGGACCGGAACGCCGACGCGCGAGTTCCTCTATGTCGACGACGCCGCCCGCGCCCTGATCCTGGCCGCCGAGCGGCTGGAGACCTCCGAGCCGGTCAACATCGGCACCGGCCGCGAGACTTCCATCCGCGAGCTCGCCCAGCGGGTCTCGGAGCTGGCGGGGTTCGAGGGTGAGCTGGTGTGGGACGACTCGCGCCCCGACGGCCAGCCGGCCCGCTACCTCGACGTCACCAGGGCGCGTGAACTGATCGATTTCGAGGCCGAGGTGTCGCTCGAGCAGGGGCTGGCGGAGACGCTGCGCGCGTACCGGGACAGCATGCTCCCGGCGAGCTGACGATCCGTACGGGCTACCCGGCGTGAGCGGTGCGGCGCGCGACCGCGTTGATCGAGCCTCCGTCGGGGACGAGGCCGGCGAGCCGCTCGGGATCGCTCGGTAGCGCGCGCGAGTCCCGGAACTCGAACAGCGCGTAGCCAGCCTCGTCGATGAGCCCCGTGAGCTCGCCGACGCTCGAGCCAGCGTCCTCGAAGATGTACGGCGCGAGCTCGAGCAGGATCGGCGGCGAGTGCGCGCGCAGGGTCTCGCCGGCACCGCGCAGCACGTCGCACTCGTGCCCGTCGACGTCGATCTTGAGCAGGTCGACCCGCTCGACTGCCGCCTCGCGCAGGAGCTCATCGAGGGTCGCAGCCCGCGCCCCCTCGGTGCCGCGCGCCTCGCCCCGGTGCTTAGGATGCAGGTCACCTGACGAACCCAGCGGCCAGCTCGAATAGAGCTGCGCCGGAAGGCTCTCGCCCGGCGCGCCGACGAGGGCGGCCTGGACCGCCGTCACTCGCTGGGCCAGGTCGGGATTCAACGCCAGGTTCGCCTCCAGCTTGCGGAACGCGAACGCTGTCGGCTCGAAGGCGATCACGCGCCCCGCGTCGCCGACCAGGGTGGCGAACTGGAGCGTGTGGGCGCCGACGTTGGCGCCGATGTCGACGACGACGTCACCGGGCTCGATCATGCGCGTATAGGCGCGCCGCGTCCCGGGCTCGAAGGCTCCGAGCAGCCAGATCGCGAAGTCGATTCCCTCGCGTAGGTCGAGGTGCCAGCGGATTCCGCGCCTGGTCGTCTCAAGCTCGGGACCACGGCCGGCGAGCCGGCGAGCTGCGATCACGGGCTCGACCGCAAGCCGCGCGAGCGCCGTCTTGTGCCGGGTCGCGAGGGTCATCGGCGCTCCAGCACGACCAGGCAGCGAAAGGCGGCGAGCGGCGCGAGCGGCGCGAGCGCTGGCTCGATCCGGCGCAGCGCGCCGACGACGAGGTCCGGCGCCAGCCGCCGACCCTCGAAGCCGCCGCTCAGGGGGTAGGCCAGGTAGGCGAAGCGGCGGCGCTCGACCGGCACGAGCGCGGGCCAGCGCTCGCGAAACCGCTGCAGGTGGCGCCAGAAGATCAGCGTCGGCAGAGCGTTGTTCGCGTCGAGCGGATCGGCGCTCGACTGCGGCGCCTCCGCAAACGGGTCGACGCCCGGGTCGGCACCCTCGCGGTGAAAGCGCCGGTAGGCGAACCCGGAGAGCAGCGAGCAGTAGGGCTCGACCGCCACCAGGCGCCCCCCGAGACGCAGTACCCGCTCCGCCTCGTCGAACAGCAGCGCGGGGCTGGGCAGGTGATGGAGCACGTCGGTCATCACCAGGTTGGCGACCGACGCGTCGGCGACCGGCAGCCGCTCGGCGTCGGCGACCCGGTCGGCCCAGGGCGTCGGGGCGACGTCGGTCGCGACCACCTGCGGACAAAGCTCCTTGAACGTCCCGATCCCGCAGCCGAGCTCGATCGAGTCCCCCGGGGGCTCGGCCATCCGCGCGACGATCATCGCGTACCAGTCGGCATACAGCGCCCGCACCGCGGGGCGGGCCTCCCAGGCCTCGCGCTGGCGCCGCAGCGGCTCGACCAGCCGCGCGTCGAGGTCGTCGTGCGTTGACGTCAGTTCGATGAGGGCTTCACCCATAGGCGCCTGTAGCCGGCCGCGGCGAGGCGGATCAGGCTCGCGCCCGCAGAGAACCGACGGATGTTGGTGTCGCCGTACACCCGGGCCCGGTAGCGGATCGGCAGGTTGGAGATCTTGAGCCCGAGCAGGGCGCCTCCGAGGAGGATGTCGAAGTCGCCGAACGGGTCGTCGGCGTCGAACTCGTGGCTGCGCTCGGAGATGCGGCGCCAGTCGTCGCGGTGCAGGACCTTGGTCCCGCAGAGCGTGTCCTTGACGTACTGGCCGAGGACGTAGCTGAGCACGCCGGCGAAGAACCGGTTGCCGAGCATATTGAGAAACCGCATCGCCCCGGGCTCCATCGAATAGACGAGCCGGCTGCCGTTGATCAGCTCACCGTGGCCGGACGCGACCGCCTCGTAGAACTTCGGCAGCTCCTCGGGCGGCACAGTCATGTCGCCGTCGAGGATCATCAGGATCTCGTTGGATGCGGCCTCGAACCCCTCCTGGACGGCGTTCCACTTGCCGCGCCCGGTCTGGACGACGAGCCGCAGGTTGCGCTCTGGATGGCTCGCGACCGCGGCCTCGATCCGCTCCCGCGTGTCGTCCTCCGAGCCGCCCTCGACGAACACGACCTCGGTGCCGGCGCCCATCTCGGGGATCCGGTCGACGAGCTCGTCGATCGACCCGGACTCGTTGCGGCAGGGCACGATCACCGAGACGGTGTAGTCGGAGCGCTGCGTGGGCAGCGGGCGGGCCACGATCCAGTAGGTCGCCGTCAGCGCGCGCAGCAGCGGCAGCCGGGCGAGGTAGCCGTTGAAGAGCCGGGAAAGGAAGCCAGGGCGGATCGGCGCGAGGATCTCGGTGCGCTGCACGGTGACCTGGAAGCCCGCGAGCTCGAGCATGTTGACGAGATCAGGCGGGGCGACCCAATTGCGGATCGGTCGCCGGGGGCGGATGCCGAGCATTTCCAGCACGCTCAGCAGCGGGCGCCAGACGTTGCTGTAGCTCGACGCGATCAGGCGCGTCTGGGAATGGCACAGCGAGGCGATCGTCTCGAACAGCGCCTGCAGGTCGCTGACGTAGGGCACCGTGTCGGTGAGGACGATGTAATCGAAGGTCTCGTCGGTGGCGACGTCCTCGCCCGCAGCATGCGCGAACTCGAGCCCTGGATGGCGCTCGCGTGCGCTCGCGACCATCCTCGGGCTCACGTCGACGCCCAGGCCGCGCGCGGGGCGCAGCGCGGCGAGCAGGTCGCCGCGCCCGCTGCCGATCTCGAGCACCGACTGACCGGGGGGGACCAGTGAGCAGCAGATGCTGGTGACGAGCTCGTGATAGCCGCCGGTCTTGCCCAGCCACGCGTCCTCCTCGCGGGCGAAGCGGTCGAAGAACGCGGCGACCTCCGCGTACTCCGCCGCCGGAGCCGCACCGGCCCCTGCGAGTGCGGCCCCGCCAGCCCCGTTCTCGACCATGAGACCGGTCAGTCTAGTCCTGCCCGCAGAAGCCGCCACCGGGTAGCCTCAGCGGCCGATGGTGCCGGTCACGATCGAGGGCATGGACGGGCTGCGTGCGCTGGTGGGCAGGGAGATCGGCCCCAGCGACTGGGTCGAGATCACCCAGGCCGACATCGACAAGTTCGCCGACGTCTCGCGCGACCACCAGTGGATCCACACCGATCCCGAGCGAGCGGCGCGCGAGAGCCCCTACGGGACCACCGTCGCCCACGGGAACCTGACCCTGTCGCTGATCGACGCCCTACGCCGCGAGCTGATCGCGCAGCGCGGCGTGACGATGGGGATCAACTACGGCTGGAACCGGGTCAGGTTCCCGGCGCCGGTGCCGGCGGGCGCGCGCGTCCGGGCCACCGCCGAGGTGCAGGCGGTCGACGAGCTCGGCGACGGCTGGTGGCACATCGTCACCAGGTTCACCCTCGAACGCGAGGGTGGGGACAAGCCGGTCTGCGTCGCCGAGTCCGTCGGCCGCGCGCTGGTCTCCTAGCTATTCGACCGTGAGCGGCCCTTCCATGCCGGCCTCGCGGTGCGCGTCGACCGAGCAGTAGAAGGTGTACTCGCCCGGATCGAGGTCGGCGTCGGTTGAGGTCGAGTCGCCGGTGATCACCTCCGTGCGGGTGACCTCCTCGCCGTCGGGGGTCTCGATCACGAAGTCGTGGCCGATCGAGGCGTCGTTGGTGAACTCGAAGGTCACCGCCCCCGCTGGGGCCTCGAGCGAGCTCTGCACGTAGGCGAGCTGACCGCCCGGATCCGCCTCGACCGAGACGGTGCCGCCGGCGCCTCCGTCCTCGGCGGGCGCCTCCTCCTCCGGGGCGGGCTCCTCGGTGGTCTCCTCCGCCACGGCGGGCTCCTCGTCGTCATCGTCATCGCCGCAGGCCGCGACGGCGAACATCGCCAGCGCGAGCAGCGAGAGCACGAGTGCGAGCTTCTTCATCCGGGACCTCCGATCATCGCCAGTTCGGCGAGTGTATCCGTCCGCGGCTGAACCGAAGCCGAGCGGGTGTCCGCCCCGCCTCAGCGGCCGGCGAACCGGGCCTCGCGGCCCTCGAAGAAGGCGGCGACTCCCTCGCGAAGGTCCTCGGTGCCCATCGAGTCGGCGATCCCGTGGCGCTCGACCTGGAGGTGGTCGGTGAGTGTGTTCTCGAGGCTCTCGGCGACGAGGCGCTTCGCCATCCGCACGTAGTGGGGCGCCTTCGCCGCCAGCTTCTCGGCCTTCGCGCGGGCCTCGCCGAGCAGCTGGTCGGCGGGGACGACCTTGGTCACGATCCCGGCCTCGAGCGCCTGCTCGGCGTTCAGCAGCGGGTCGTTGAGCAGCAGCTCCAGCGCCTGCGAGGGGCCGACGACGCGGGGCAGGAAGTAGGTCATGCCGCCGTCCGGCGAGGCGCCGATGCGGCCGTAGGCGCAGACGAAGGCGGCGTCGGCCGAGGCGATTCGCAGGTCGCACATCAGCGCCAGCGAGAACCCCGCGCCGGCGGCGACCCCGTTGACCGCGGCGATCACGGGATAGGGGATGCGGCGGAAGTCGACGATCGCCTGGTGGAGGACCTCGGCGCCGCGCCGGACGTCGGAGGGCAGGTCGTGCTCGGGGTCGTCGAGGCCGCTGCGAAACCAGTTCACGTCGCCGCCGGAGGAGAACGCGCGTCCCGCCCCGGTGACGATCAACCCTCGCAGCGGGGCGCGGTCGGCGAGCCAGCCCGCGGCGACGGTGAGCTCGAAGATCATCTCCGGGCTCATCGCGTTGAGGCTGTCGGGGCGATCGAGGGTGAGCGTCGCGATCTCGCCCTCGATCCCGATCGACAGCGTCTTCAGCTCGGGCGGCGATGCCATGGGAGGGGAACCCTAACCTGTCCCGCGTGACCACAGACCGCGACATCCCCGGACGAGAAGCGGAGGAGATGTCGCGCATTGGCTCCGTGGAGGAGCAGCGGCAGGAACTGCCCGACCAGCCCGGCGTCTACCTGTTCAAGGACGAGCGGGGCCGGGTGCTGTACGTCGGCAAGGCGGTGTCGATCCGCAAGCGGGTCGCGGGGCACTTCGCGGGCAAGTCGGCCCGCGGCGCCGGCGAGATGGTCGACCGGATCGCCTCGATCGACGTCCTCGTCACCGAAACGGAGGCCGAGGCGCTGCTCGCCGAGCAGCAGTTCATCAAGCGCCACCGGCCGCGGTTCAACATTCGCCTGCGCGACGACAAGTCCTACCCGTACATCGGGATCAGCCTCGACGAGGAGTTCCCGCGCGTCTACTTCACCCGCGAGCGCCACCGCTCGGCTCGGATCTACTTCGGGCCCTACTCGAGCGCGAAGCGCGTCCGCGAGACCCTCGACCTGCTCGGGCGCCTGTTCCAGTACCGCACCTGTGAGGGGCCGGAGCCGGGCCGGCGCTCGGGCGTCCCGTGCCTCGACTACTACATCAAGCGCTGCGCGGCCCCCTGCGTCGGCTACGTCGACCGCGGGGAGTACAGGCGTGGGATCGACGCGATCGTCGACTTCCTCTCCGGGCGCTACCGCGACGTCGAACGCGACCTCGAGCGCAAGATGGAGGAGGCCGCCCGGGCCGAGGAGTTCGAGCGCGCCGCGGTCTACCGCGACCGGCTCGAGGCGGTGCGCTCGCTGATGCAGCGCCGCAGCGTCGCCGGCGAGTCGCTCGAGTCGGCCGATCTGGTCGCGGTTGCGCTCGAGGGCGGCGACGCCAACGCTCAGGTGTTCCAGGTCCGCGACGGGGTCCTCGCCGAGCGCCACGGCTTCTACCTCGCCAACGAGGCCGAGCGCGGCGAGGCCGAGGTGACCGAGGAGTTCCTGGCTCAGTACTACTCCGCCGCCCCGGCGGTCCCGCGCCTGGTCGTCGTCGGACAGGCGGTGCGCGAGCGCGCCGAGCTGGTCGCCGAAGCCCTGTCGGCCCGCCGCGGCGGGCCGGTCGAGGTTCGGGTTGCCGAGCGCGGGGACAAGCGCCGCCTGCGCGATCTCGCCGAGCGCAACGCCCGCCTGGCGCTGGCCCAGGACCGGCTGCGCCAAGAGCGCCGCCGCTCGCAGCGGGTCGACGCGCTCGCGGCGCTCCAGGACGCTCTCGGGCTCGAGGCGCTGCCGGTGCGGATCGAGGGCTTCGACATCTCGAACATCGGCGGCGAGCACACCGTCGCCTCGATGGTGGTGTTCGAGGGCGGGGCGCCGAAGAAGGCGGACTACCGGCGGTTCAGGGTTCGCGGAGACCGCACCGCCGGACCCGACGACTTCTCCTCGATGGAGGAGGTGCTCGGGCGCCGGGTCTCGCGGCTGCTCGAGCAGTCCGACCGCTCCCCGCACGACGAGGAGCGCGACGCGAGCTTCGCCTCGGTCCCCGACCTGATCGTGATCGACGGCGGCCGCGGGCAGCTCTCGGCCGGGATGCGCTCGGTTGCGCCGCTGGTCGAGCGCGGGACGGCGGTGATCGGGCTCGCCAAGCGGCTCGAGGAGGTGTTCGTGCCGAACCGGCGCGAGCCGCTCGAGATCCCGGGCGACTCCGAGGCGCTGCGCCTGCTCCAGCGGGTGCGCGACGAGGCCCACCGGTTCGCGATCGAGCACCACCGGCGCCGTCGGGGGCAGGCGATGACGGGTTCGCTGCTCGACGAGCTGCACGGCGTCGGCCCAGTGCGAAAGCGCGCCCTGCTGGCGCACTTCGGCTCGCCCGACCGCCTGGTCGCCGCGAGCCGCGAGGAGCTCGAGGCGGTCCCCGGGATCCCGGGCAAGCTCGCCCGCGACATCCACCGCCAGCTCAACAAGGCGGGGTAGCGGCGAGATGGGCGCGAGCGCCAAGCCACCCGCGGTCAGCGTCGTCGTCGCCACCCGCGACCGCGAGCGGCGCCTGGCGGCGCTGCTGCGCTCGCTCGCCGACCAGACCCTGGACGAGTCCCAGTACGAGGTGGTCGTCGTCGACGACGCCTCGCGCGACGGCGCGGCGGCCCTGCTGCGCAGCGAGGCTGACGCGGCCGGCTACGAGCTGCGGCCGGTGATGCTGCCCACCTCCGGCGGCCCGGCGCGCGCGCGCAACATCGGCTGGCGTGCGGCGCGGGCGCCGCTGGTCGCGTTCACCGACGACGACTGCGAGGCCGACCCGCGCTGGCTCGAGCGGTGCCTGCGTGCCGCCGAGCGCAGCCCGGGCGCGATCGTCCAGGGTCGGACCGCGCCGAACCCGGCCGAGCTCGACCGGATCGGGCCCTTCAGCCACACCCGCGACGTCGACGGCTCCGGTCCGTGGTGGTTCGAGACCTGCAACATCGTCTACCCCCGCGAGCTGCTCGAGCGGCTCGACGGCTTCGACGAGGGCTTCCCCGAGGCGCTCGGCGAGGACACCGACCTCGGCTGGCGGGCCCTGGCCGCTGGTGCGGAGCGGGCGCTCGCCCCGGAGGCGCTCGTCTATCACGCGGTCGAGGACCTGGGCCCTGTGGGGCACCTGCGAATGGCGCTGCGCGGCGCCGACGGGGTGCTGATCTTCCGCCGCCATCCAGAGCTGCGCGCGGGGGCGCTTCGGGGCGGGGTGCTGCGCAACCCGGCCCACGGGCGGCTGCTGCTCGCGGCCGCCGGCCTGGCCCTGTCGCGGCGCTGGGCGCCGGCGGCGCTGCTCGCGGCGCCGTACGCGAAGCAGCTCGCCTGGCGCTGCCGCCGGGTCGGCGCCAGCCCGGCGCTCTCGCCCTACTACGTCCTTTACGACCTGCTCACCATGTACACCACCGCCCGCGGCGACCTCCGCCACCGGGTGCTCGTGATCTGATCAGTCGGCGCGCCGTTCGCGCGGTCCTCCGGTGAGCTGACCCAACCCGAGGGCACCGAACCAGAGTGCGTCGACGAGCTTGAACCGGGCCTGCTCGAACCGACCCCTCGCGGTCCAAGCCACGGCGCCGGCAAGCGACCATGCGATCAGACGCAGGAGCGGCAGGCGCTGGACCGTTGGACCGTGCATCCGGCGCAGCCGGCGCTGATCGCTCCCGTAGCTGATCGCTTGGTCGACGAGCCCGGCGAGAGTCTCCCGGTCGCGGTGGCGGACGATGACGTCGGCCCGGTAGACGAGCTCCCAGCCGCTGTCCTGGGCCCGCCAGCACAGGTCGAGATCACCGCCCCCGCCGATGCGGAACCCCCCGAGGTCGTCGAAGGCCGAGCGTCTGACGAGCAGGTTGGCGGTGATCCCGGCCGGATGTGGACCGCTGGAGAGGTGATGGCGGACCCAGCTCCCGCGCCGCGACCGCGACCAGCGGGCGACGAGCGCATCCTGGTGGGGCATCCCCTCGATCTCCCCGGCAACGATGGCGCACCTCGGCCCTGGCACCTCGGCGAAGTAGCGGTCGAGCAGGTCCTCCGGCGGTGCGCAATCGGCGTCGATGAACAGGAGCCACTCGGCGCTCGCCGTCCGGGCACCGAGGTTGCGCGCGTGCGACGCCGAGCGGCGGTCGGCGGCGGCGACCACCCTCGCCCGTTCGTTCGCCAGCGGCGCGACGATCCCGCCGGGGGTGTTGTCGGCGACGATCAGCTCGTCCCCGGACCGGGTTCGCAGCCTCAGCAGCCTCCCGAGCATCGCGCGCGCCTCGTCTTCGCCGCCGAGGAAGGGGACGACGACGCTGACCGGATCCCTGGGCAGCGGCTTCGCCATCGCGTCATCCCGGCCGGCGAGCGTACGGCCCGCCGGTCAGCTGGCCCCACCAGAGCAGCATGTCCCAGATGGCGTCGATGAGCTTGAACCGGGCGCGCTCGAACTGGCCTCTGGCGCTCCACACGAGAGCCGCGCCGAGTGACCGGAAGAGCGGGCGCAGCAACGGCGCCCGCCCGACCGACGGGCCGTGGAGCTCGCGGAGCCGGCGGACGTCTGCTCCGTACCTGATCGCCTGCCGTGCGAGCTCGCTCATCCTCTCGCGGTCCCGGTGGCGGACGACGACGTCCGGCCGGTACTCGAGCTCCCAGCCCCGGTCCTGGGCACGCCAGCAGAGGTCGATGTCTTCGCCGCCTCCGATCTGGAATCCGCCCAGGTCGTCGAAGGTCGAGCGCCTGACGAGCAGGTTCGCCGTGATCCCGGATGGGTGGGGGCCCCATTCTCCCTGCTGTCGCACCCACTGGCGCCGGCGTGACCGAGCCCAGCGGGCCAGCACGGCATCCTGGTCGGGGAGGCCCTCGATCTCGCCGGCGACGATCCCGCAGCGCGGCCCGGGCGCGTCGGCGAGGTAACGGTCGAGAAGGTCGGCTGGCGGCACCGAATCTGCGTCGATGAACAGCAGCCACTCAGTGCCGGCGGCGCCGGCACCGACGTTGCGGGCGTACGAGGCGGAGCGACGCTCGCCCGCGGGCGCCACGATCACCTCGCCCCGCACGACCTCGTCGACGACTCCGTCGGGAGTGTTGTCGGCAAGGATCAGCTCGTCGCCCGGGCGCGTACGCAGCCCGACCAGCAGCTCGAGCGTCGCCCTCGCCTCGGCTGCGTCGCCGAGGAAGGGGACCACGACGCTGATCGGTTCTCTCGAGCTGCCGGCCACCGCGGCCGTCATCCTGTCACGCGATGAACCGCACCACGGGCGACGGAGCTGGGACAAGGGGGGTCGACCTGATCGTGATCACCGGATACTCGGGCGCCGGCAAGTCGGAGGCGATCGCTGCGTTCGAGGACTCGGGCTACTTTTGCGTCGACAACCTGCCGCCGCGGATGATCGCCTCGCTTGGAGAGCTGTTCCGGCACGAGGGCAGCGGCGTGCGCCGCGCCGCGGTGGTCACCGACGTGCGCGGCGGCGAGTACTTCGCCGAACTGGTCGCCGTCCTCGGCGAGCTCGAGGAGGGCGGCCTCGACCCGACCGTGCTCTTCCTCGAGGCCGACGACGAGACGCTGGTCGACCGGTTCAAGGAGACGCGGCGGCGCCACCCGCTCGCTCCCGATGGGCGGATCGTCGACGGGATCCGCGCCGAGCGCGAGGTGCTGGGCCAGCTGCGCGAGCGCGCCGACGTGGTCATGGACACGAGCGGGCTCACAGGAGCGATGCTGCGCCGGAGGATCGCCAGCGATCTGCTGGGCCCGCGTTCGACCGCGAAGCTGGCGCTGACGATCCTCACCTTCGGGTTCAAGAACGGCCCCCCGCGCGACGCCGACCTCGTATTCGACGTCCGCTTCCTGCCCAACCCGCATTACCGCGAGGACCTGCGTCCGCTGACCGGGCGCGACCCGCAGGTGGTCGAGCACGTCGAGGCGGGCGAGCTCGCCCGCGAGTACTACGAGCGCCTGCTGCCGCTGCTCGACTTCCTGCTTCCCGCCTACCTCGCCGAGGGTAAGACCCACCTGACGATCGCGATCGGCTGCACCGGCGGCCGCCACCGCTCGATCACGATCGCCGACCGCATCGCCCAGCACCTCGCCAGCCGCGACGACGTCTCGCTGCGCGTCGTCCACCGCGACGTCGAGCTGGGCTAGTCAATCCTTCGTGCCGCCCAGCCGGCGCCTGAGGTGGAACGCCCGGTAGTCGACGATGTGAATCACCCGATCGACGGCGACCCTCGCCGCGCTGCGGTCGAGGCCGAGGAGCAGCGGCGGCCGCTCGGCGCCCGGATCGAGCGGCGGTGGGCCTCCCGCGCGGCGGACGAAGGTGCCGCAGAGGCCGAACCTGCCGAGGAAGTCGCACTCCGAAGCGAGCCAGGAATCGCCGGCCGCCTCCGGAACGCGGTGGCGGAAGTAGGGGTCCTCAGCCGTATACCCCTCGTAGTCGTGCAAAACGACGATCGACCCGTTCGGGACCAGCGGCTCGATCGCGGTCAGGTCCCTCATCACCCCGCGATAGCTGTGGTCACCGTCGACGAACACCAGGCCCGGTCTCAACTCCGGCATCCGCGAGAGCACAGTGTCGGCGGTGCCGCGGGCGAGCGTGACGCGGTGCGCCAGCCCGGCCGCGGCCAGCCCGCTTGCCGTGTGTTCGAGCGCTGTCGCGTCGATGTCGAGGCTGATCACCCTCGCCGGGTTGCTGGCGGTCTCCAGCGCCATCGCCATGGTGGCGGCGGCGCGCCCGCGGAAAGTGCCGATCTCGACCACGTCCCCGGGCGAGAACCACGCGAGCTCGTAGAGCTTCTGCGAGTCCTCCGGATAGCCGAGGCCCTCCAGCCCCTTCGTTCGCTCGAGGATCTCCTCGTGCTCACTGCCGAGCAGCTCGCGATCGTCCCCGCTGGGCGGCTCCCAGGTGCGCGCGTACCACTGGTCGTGCTTATCGCCGCGCACGAGCAGCGCGGGCCGCGAGCCGTCCGGGATCCACGCCGGCGCCGTCGAGCGCTCGACCGCGGAGCTCTCGTCCGCCTGCGTCACCGGCAGCGGCCGACCAGGCGGCGGTGCTTGACCCGGCGTTTGCGCTCCTTCGCCGGCGAGTCCGTGCTCAGCGCGCGGCGCTCCAGCCGACGCAGCCGCTGGTGGCGGCAGTCGCCGACGCAGCGCTTCCGCAGGCGGTCGTAGGCACGGGCAAGTCGGCGGCGTTCAGCGCCTGAGGCATCGCGCATCCGCTCGCGCAGGAAGATCATCCGCACGCTGCACTCGGTCGTGGTCAGCCTGCCCCCCTTCGTCACCCGGCCCCGGTCGAGCGGGTGATAGTCGCGCTCGTCGCGAATCGCGTCGCCGTCCTGGTCGGGCTTTCGCATCCCCCGACAGGCCGTGATCGTGCGTCGCGGCGGCTCGGCCTCGAGCCGGCCGCGAATCAGGGCGACCCCGCGGGCGTAGCGCCGGGCCGACGGGTACAGGGCGGCGCTGAACGGATTCGCGATCCCGAACCAGTCCTCGACGTCGTC
This sequence comes from Solirubrobacterales bacterium, assembly GCA_050697155.1. Taxonomy (GTDB): domain Bacteria; phylum Actinomycetota; class Thermoleophilia; order Solirubrobacterales; family 70-9; genus JBOGZD01. The sequence continues at coordinate 19,629 of JBOGZD010000016.1, forward strand.
CGGGTCGGACTCGTCGCTGACCCAGGTATGGGCGAGGACCGCCCCGAGGTTGCAGTTGGTACGCGACAGGGTCCGGGTCAGCGCCTCGTAGCCAGCCGCGCGCTCGGCCTCGGTGACCGGGGCGCGGCCGTTGGTGCCGCTGGTGGTCCAGCCCTGCTCGGCGACCACCACCGGCGTCGCGTCGGGGATCCCGCCCGCCCGCAGGATGTCGCGGAAGTCGGAGACCCGCCGCGCCTGGGCGTCGGCGCCGGTCCGCGAGTCGACGATCACCGCGACCGCGCTCGCCGCCCGGGCGAGGTCCGGTTGCGCCGCGGTCGCCCGGCGCAGGAACTCGGCGGGGTCGATGTTGTTCGCGGTCCCGGCGCGGGCGAAGCCGAGCCCGCCGACCAGCACCGCCGCCCGCGGGTCGACACCGCGGATCGCCGCCGCGGCCGCGACGAACATCTCCGCGTAGCGCTCGGGCTCAGGGCGCGGACACCAACCGCCGTTGAGGTTGGCCTCGTTCCAGATCTCGTAGCTCGTCACCGGTCGCGTCCGCGCCTCGGGCTGCCCGCGCCAGAAGCTGCCGCCGCGCCCGTAGCGGCGCGCGACCGCCCGCACGAGCTCGACGTAGGGGGCGAGGGCGGCGGGCCGCCGGCTCGAGGCGTGACCGCACTCCAGCTCCCCCGCCAGCCCGGTCTCGCTGGTCGCCCATCCCGGCGACTGGACAATCGTCGGCTCGACCGTGATCCCGCGTCGCGCCGCAGCACCGAGTACCGCGTCGTAGCGCTCGAACCGGTAGCCCGACCCGGACGCCGCAGGCTCGGGCTCGAGCACCGCCCAGGAGAAGTTGACCCGCATCCGCTCGATCCCGGCCCCGGCGATCGCGTCGAGCTGGCGCTCGCGCACCGGCCGCTCGACCAGCTCGACGAGCTGGAAGTTGACCCCGAAGTAGTCGGCGGGAACCCGCACGCTCGCGGCCTCGGCCGCGGCCGTCGGCAGCGTGCCGGCGAGGACCAGGAGGGCGACGCCAAGGGCGCGTCGTGCTGCGAGCGGGGCCGGGCGCAAGACGGGCAACGTAGCCGCTGCTCGCCGACACTGTCAAACGGGCAACCGGGCGCGGACCAGGGCCTCCATACAATCGCGCCCGCATGCAGACGAACGGCGAAGCGGTGATCGAGGTCCGCGGGCTGCGCAAGTCCTACGGCGAGCTCGAGGCGGTCCGGGGGATCGAGCTGGAGGTCCACGCCGGCGAGGTGTTCGCCTTCCTGGGCCCGAACGGCGCCGGCAAGACGACCACGGTCGAGATCCTCGAGGGCTACCGGCCGCGCAGCGCCGGCGAGGTCAGCGTGCTCGGGCTCGACCCCGCGGCCGCGACCCGCGCCTGGCGCGAGCGGATCGGGATCGTGCTCCAGGAGTGTCGGATGCAGCCGGAGCTCACCGTGCACGAAACGCTCGAGCTCTACGCCGGCTACTACCGAGCGCCGCGCGCGGTGGCGGAGACGATCGGGCTTGTCGGCCTCGAGCAGAAGGCGGACGATCGCGTCGCCCACCTCTCGGGCGGCCAGCAGCGGCGCCTCGACGTCGGGGTGGCGCTGATCGGCGACCCGGACCTGCTCTTCCTGGACGAGCCGACCACCGGGTTCGACCCGTCGGCGCGCCGGCAGGCGTGGGGGATGATCGCCAGCCTGCGCCAGCTCGGCAAGACCGTCTTCCTCACTACCCACTACATGGACGAGGCGCAACGGCTCGCCGACCGGGCGGCGATCATCGCCGGCGGCCGGATCGTCGCCGAGGGCGCACCCGAGAAGCTCGGCGACCGGGAGAGCCAGCCGACCGAGGTCAGCTTCCGCCTCCCCTCCAGGGTCGAGGGGAGGGAGCCGCCGCTGGACGGCGCCGTCGCCGGGCCCGACGGGACCTGGACGGTGACCAGCGATGCCCCGGTGGAGCTGCTTCACCGCCTCACCGGCTGGGCGCTGGACCGCGGGATCGAGCTCGAGCGCCTCGAGGTCCGGCGCCCGAGCCTCGAGGACGTCTACCTCGAGCTCACCGGCGCGGATCGGGTCGATGAGCCGGAGGGGTCGAGATGACCGTCGCCCAGCTCGCCGCGCACCAGTTCCGCTTCGACCAGAAGACCTTCTGGCGCAACCCGGCGTCGGTGTTCTTCACCGTCGCGCTGCCGCTGATCTTCATGGTCATCTTCTCGACCATCTTCGGCGGCGAGGAGATCGAGGAGCTCGGCGGGATCACGACCACGACGTACTACGTGCCGGCGATCATCACCCTCGCCGTGATCTCGGCCACCATGCAGAGCCTGGCGATCTCGCTGACCGTCGACCGGGAGACCGGGGTGCTCAAGCGCGGGCGGGGCACGCCGCTGCCGAACTGGGCCTTCTTCGCCGGCCGGATCGGCAATGCGCTCGTGATCTCCGTGCTGATGCTGATCGTGGTCAGCGCAGTCGGGCGGATCGCCTACGACGTCCCCGTGCCCTGGGAGCGGCTGCCGGCGGTGCTCGTCACCCTCGCGGTGGGAGCCGCGGCGTTCTGCTCCCTCGGCGTCGCCCTCACCGCCGCGATCCCGTCCGAGGATGCCGCCGCCCCGATCACCAACGTCGCGGTGCTGCCGCTCTACTTCCTCTCGGGGGTCTTCATCCCGGAGACCGAGATCCCCGACGGCGTGCTCAGCGTCGCCGACGCTTTCCCGATCCGCCACTTCTTCGAGGCCTTCTTCACCGCCTTCGACCCGAACACCGTCGGCGCCGGGTTCGAGTGGGGTCACCTGGCGATCGTCGGCGTCTGGGGGCTGGCCGGGTTCGCGATCGCCGTGCGCGCGTTCCGCTGGGCCCCGCGCCGCCGCTAGACGTCCGGCGCCACTGGCTGGATGGCCAGTCGCAAGCGGGTAGGTTGCAACCGTGATCCATCACGTCAGCGTCGACGTCGCCGAGCTCGAGCGCAGCGGGCGGTTCTACGACGCGGTGCTCGGGCCGCTCGGCTGGCGGCGCCACGTCGAGACCCCCGAGCAGATCGCCTGGGGGATCGTGCGCCCGGTCTTCTACGCCTATCGGCGGCCGTCGCCGGGCGGCGACGGACACGTCTGCTTCGCGGCGAGCGGGATCTCGGCGGTGAAGGCGGCCTGGGAGGGTGGTGTGGGCGCCGGCGGCAGCGACGAAGGGGCGCCCGGGCCGCGGCCCGAGTACGGTGCGAACTACTACTCGGCCTACATGCGCGACCCCGACGGGCACCGCGTCGAGGTTGCGGTCGGCACCAACTGAGACATCGGAGGATCGAAACTTGAGCAAGGTGAAGGTGGGGATCAACGGCTTCGGGCGCATCGGGCGCAACCTGTTCCGGGCCGCGCACGCGGCCGGGGCCGAGCTCGACGTCGTCGCGGTCAACGACATCACGGACCCGGCGACGCTCGCCCACCTGCTCAAGTACGACTCGATCCTCGGCCGCTTTCCGGGGGAGGTGGAGGCGCGCGAGGACGCGATCGCCGTCGACCGAGCCGAGATCAAGGTGCTGGCCGAGCGCGATCCGGCAGCGCTTCCATGGGCGGATCTCGGGGTCGAGGTGGTGATCGAGTCCACCGGCCTGTTCACCAAGCGCGAGGACGCCGCCAAGCACCTCGAGGCGGGGGCGCGGAAGGTGATCATCTCCGCCCCGGCGACCGACCCCGACGTCACGGTCGCCCTCGGGGTCAACTTCGACGACGCCTACGATCCGGCCGATCACCACATCATCTCCAACGCCTCCTGCACCACCAACTGCCTCGCCCCGCTGGCGAAGGTCGTCCACGAGGCGGTCGGGATCGAACGCGGGCTGATGACCACGATCCACGCCTACACCGCCGACCAGCGGCTCCAAGACATGCCGCACAAGGACCTCCGCCGCGCGCGGGCGGCGGCGATCAACCTGATCCCGACCTCGACCGGCGCCGCGAAGGCGCTCGGCCTCGTGCTCCCGGAGCTGGACGGGAAGCTCAACGGGATCGCGGTCCGGGCGCCGGTCGCCACCGGCTCGGTCGTCGACCTGAGCTGTGAGGTCTCGCGCGAGACCAGCGTCGACGACCTCAACGCCGCGGTACGGGACGCAGCGGAGGGGCCGCTGGCCGGGATCATGTCCTATACCGAGGACCCGATCGTCTCCACCGACATCGTCCAGGACCCGCACTCGGCGATCTTCGACGCCGGCCAGACGATGGTCATCGGCGGGAGCTTCGTCAAGGTGATCGCCTGGTACGACAACGAGTGGGGGTACTCGAACCGCTGCGTCGAGCTCGCGGCGCGGGTGCTGGAGCGCGAGCCGGCCGCCGTTTGAGCCAACGAGGCGGCTTCGACAAGGCCAGCGTGCGCGACGCCGATGTGCGCGACCGCCGAGTGCTTGCGCGCGTCGACTTCAACGTCCCCCTGGCCGGCTCGGGCACGGAACGAAGGGTCACCGATGACACCCGCCTGCGGGCGGCTCAGCCGACCATCGACCTCCTGCTCGACCGCGGGGCGGGGGTGGTTCTGGTCTCGCATCTAGGACGACCGAGAGACCGCGAACCGGAGCTGTCGATGGGACCGGTCGCCGAGCGGCTGGCGGACCTGCTCGATCGAGAGATCCGCGTCGCTCCCGGCGTCGTGGGCGAGGACGTGGAGGCGGGGGTCGGCTCGATCGCCCCCGGGGAGGTGGCCCTGCTCGAGAACAGCCGCTTCGAGCCGGGCGAGACGTCCAACGACCCCGAGCTCGCAGCCTCGCTTGCGAGGCTCGCCGACGTCTACGTCAACGACGCGTTCGGCGCCGCGCACCGCGCCCACGCGACCACCGAGGGCGTCGCCCACCGGCTGCCGGCCTATGCCGGCCTGCTGCTCGAGCGGGAGGTGCGCGAGCTGACCGCGGTCCGCGACGACCCGGAGCGGCCGCTCTGCGTCGTCCTCGGCGGCGCGAAGGTCTCGGACAAGATCGCGGTGATCGAGCGTTTCCTCGACACGGCCGACAGCGTCCTGATCGGGGGCGCGATGTGCTTTGCGTTCCTCTCGCACCAGGGAACCACCGTCGGCGATTCCCTGGTTGAGGACGAGGGAGTCGAGCTCGCGGGGCGGGTCCTGGAGCGTGCCGAGCAGTCTGATTGCGAGCTGGCACTGCCGGTCGACCTGGTCCTGGGAACCGAATTCTCCGCCGCGAGCGAGGTCCGGGCGCTGGACGGGGTCGAGGTCCCGGACGGGTGGATGGGGCTCGACGTGGGCCCGCGGACTGTGGCCGCGTACGCGGATCGAATCCGGGCCGCCGGAACCGTGTTCTGGAACGGGCCCATGGGTGCATTCGAGCTGGCGCCGTTCGCGGCCGGCACCCGGGGCGTCGCCGAGGCTGTGGCCCGAGCGCCCGGGACCACCGTCGTCGGCGGCGGAGACTCGGCGGCGGCCCTGGCCGAGTTCGGGCTGGCCGAGCGGGTGGACTGGCTCTCGACCGGCGGCGGCGCGTCGCTGGAGCTGATCGAGGGCAAGCCGCTGCCCGGGGTGGAGGCGCTGCTCGATGCGTACTAGTCGCCAGTCGCCAGTCGCCAGTCGCCAGGAGCGAGGCCCTGTGCCGCTGGTCGCTGCGAACTGGAAGATGCACATGACCCGAGCCGAGGCGGGGGCATTCTGCGACGCGTTCCTGCCCGAGGCCGAACAGCTCGACGGCGTCGAGGTCGTCCTCTGCCCGCCGGCGACGGCGCTCGCCGAGGTCGCGCTCCGCTGTGGCGGGACCGGGGTGCGGGTGGCGGCACAGAACATGCACGCCGAGCCCTCGGGCGCGTTCACCGGCGAGCTCTCGGCGGCGATGCTGGTCGACGCCGGCGCGTGGGGGGTGATCCTCGGCCACTCCGAGCGCCGCCGGCTGTTCGGCGAGACCGACGAGGCGCTGGCACGCAAGCTTCCCGCTGCGCTCGGCTCCGGGCTGGTGCCGATCCTCTGCGTCGGCGAGACCGAGGACGAGCGCGACCGGGAGCAGACCGAGTCGGTGCTGCGGCGCCAGATCGAGGCGGATCTCGCCACCGCCGACGCCGACCAGCTCCGCGACCTCGTGATCGCCTACGAGCCGGTGTGGGCGATCGGCACCGGGCGCACCGCCACCTCCGGGCAGGCGCAGGAGGCGTGCTCGCTGATCCGCTCGTTGATCTCCGCCCGGGACGCGGGCGCCGCGGAGGCGGTGCGGATCCTCTACGGCGGCTCGGTGAAGCCCGACAACGCGGAGGAGCTGATCGCCCAGCCTGACATCGACGGCGCCCTCGTCGGCGGCGCCTCGCTCGACCCGGACGGGTTCGCGGCGATCTGCCGCGCCGCGCGATGACCGTTAAAGGGGGGCCGAGCGGGCTGCCGGTGCCGTCGCTGGCGCTGGTGATCCTCGACGGCTGGGGGCTGGCGCCGGACGGCCCCGGAAACGCGGTCAGCCTCGCACGAACGCCCGTCTTCGACGCGCTCTGGCGGGACTACCCTCACACCTCGCTGTCGGCGAGCGGGCGCGACGTCGGGCTCCCCGACGGCCAGATGGGCAACTCCGAGGTCGGCCACCTCAACCTCGGCGCCGGCGCGATCGTCAAGCAGGACCTGACCCGGATCGACGACGCGGTCGCGGACGGGTCGCTCTTCGAGAACCCGGTGCTGAAGGCGGCGTGCGAGACCGCGCGCGAGTCGCCCCGCGGGCGCCTGCACTTGCTCGGGCTGGTCTCCGACGGTGGCGTCCACTCCGGCTGGGAGCACCTCGAGGCGCTGGTCGAGCTCGCCGCCGCGGAGGGCGTCCAGGACCTGGTCGTGCACGCGTTCACCGACGGCCGCGACACGCCACCGCGCTCGGCGCGCGCCTACCTCGCAGAGCTCGAGCGCTGGCTGCGCCGCGCGGGCCGGATCGGCACGGTGAGCGGGCGCTACTACGCCATGGACCGCGACCGTCGCTGGGAGCGGACCAAGCTCGCCTACGACGCGATCGTGCACGCCCAGGGACTGCGCGTCGGCTCCGCGGATGAGGCGATCGCATCCTCCTACGAGCGCGAGGAGACCGACGAGTTCGTGCGCCCGACCGTGATCGGCGACTACGACGGCGTCGCCGACGGCGACGCGATGCTGCACTTCAACTTCCGCCCCGACCGCGCCCGCCAGCTCGTCCGCGCCCTGGCCGAGCCCGGTTTCGACGAGTTCGCGCGCGGCGAGGCGCCCGCGGTGGCGCTGACCACGCTGACCGAATACCGGGCCGGGTGGAGCTACCCGATCGCCTTCGCGCCCAGCGAGCCGAAGACCACGATCGCCGAGGTGCTCGCCGAGCGCGGCGAGCGCCAGCTGCACGTAGCCGAGACCGAGAAGTACGCCCACGTGACCTACTTCTTCAACGGCGGGCGCGAGCGCGAGTGGGACGGCGAGGAGCGCTGCCTGGTCGACTCCCCGCGCGACGTGCCGACCTACGACCAGCGCCCGCAGATGAGCGCCGTCGCGGCCGCCGACGAGTTCTGCGAGCGCTGGGGGCCGGGCGGCTACCGGTTCGGGATCATCAACTTCGCAAACCCCGACATGGTCGGCCACTCGGGCAGCATCCCGGCGGCGACCGCCGCGGTCGAGGCGGTCGACGCCTGCCTGGGCCGGGTGGTGACCGCGGTCCACGAGTCCGGTGGCGCCTGCATCGTCACCGCCGACCACGGCAACGCCGAGCAGATGCTCGAGCCCGACGGCTCGCCAAACACCGCGCACTCGACCAACCCGGTCCCGCTCGTGGTCACCGTCGCGGGGCTCGAGCTCGCCGACGGAGGGATCCTCGCCGACATCGCCCCGACCGCCCTGCGGATGCTCGGGATCGAGCCGCCGGCCGCGATGAGCGGCCGCAGCCTGATCGGCCAGGCCACAGCCCGTTAGACGGACCAGGTCGGGAAGCGCTCGCCCGTGAGCTCGCGCAGGCGGCCGGCCTCGGGCGCGAGGGCGTCCGCGAGGCGGGCTCGCAGCGCCGAGTCGACCTCCGGGGTGACCTGGGCGCCGAACGCGCGCCGGGCCCGCAACCGGATCTCTCGTCGGAGGCGCTCGGGCAGCAGCGGGCGCAGGGCGCGGCGGTACAGCGCGCTGCGTCCGATCGAGACCTCACCCCGGGTCCGCCGGGTGTTGTCGTCGGCGCGGGAGTAGTGCTCGACCTCGAAGGTCGGGTCCCAATGGTCCGGGTCGGCGCCGACGTGGGCGAAGATTCGCCGCAGGGTCTCGCGTCGCCGGTCGCGCAGCTCGACGCTGTCGATCACCAGCAGCTGCTCGGCCGCAAAGCGCCGCAGGTAGGCCTCGACCTGGGTCGCGTAGCGGCTGCCGGCGACGTAGCGGCTGCCGGGATCGGCGGGGTCGAGCGCCTCGGCGACCGGTCGCTCCTCCCAGCGCTGGATCACGTGCTCGGCGTAATGGGCGATGGCGCGCTCGACCGGGTCGCGGACGAGGTAGACCAGCCGCGCGTCCGGTGCGATCTCACGGATCCGGTCCGGGACCTCGGGGTCGAACGGGTAGAGCGCGTACCCGGGCGATACCTCGCCGCGGATCGGCGCTCCCCCGTCGAGAATCTGCGCGTAGACGAACAGCCGGTCGCGGAAGTCGGGCGGCCCGCAGAGCACGTGCGGCTCCTTCGGATCGGTCATCGCGATCCCCGGATGGCCGGCCAGGTAGTGGTGGAGGCTGGTCGTGCCCGCCTTCGACGCGCCGATGACGTAGAACGTCGGCACCGGCACGGATTTCAGTGGATCATCCGGCATTAATCTGCTATAAGGCAACTTAGGTTTTATTCTGAAATCGACTAAGGAGGAAAGCAATGACTTGAGTATCCGGTTTGCTCAGGCTGCGCCGAGGAGGCGCCTGGCGGGGTCCGGTGCTCGAGCGGACCCCGGCCACCGCGTTGTGCGCAGCGGGTCGGGCGGCGAGGGAAGCGGCACGGAGCCGGCTCCCGCCCCCGCCGAGATGGCTTGAACCGTACATATGCACCGGCTCGAGCCATCTCGGCCGCCGGCGCTTGGCACCCGAGCTCGTCGCGGGCGCGCTCGTGCTACCTGACGTAACCGGATACTCACGAGCAATGACACTCGTACGCTGGGAGCCTACCCGCGAGCTCGACAGCCTGCACTCCGAGGTGAATCGCGTCTTCGACGCGTTCTTCGGCAACGGCAACGGGTTCCGCGCGCGGCGCTGGACGCCGCCGATGGACCTGGTCGAGACCGACGAGCACCTGGTGCTGCGCGCCGACCTGCCCGGACTCGAGCGGGACGACGTCAGCATCGAGGTAAGGGATGGGACGCTCACCGTCTCCGGCGAGCGCAGGTCCGAGCACGAGGAGAAGTCCGAGGGCTTCTACCGGGTCGAGCGCGCCCAAGGGGCGTTCTCGCGCTCGCTCAGCCTGCCGCGCGGCGTCGACGCCGAGCAGATCGACGCCGACTTCGATCGCGGCGTGCTCGAGGTCCGGATCCCGAAGCCGGCCGAGAGCAAGCCCCACCGGGTTGCGATCGGCGGCGGCGACGTCAGCGACGCTGATGCCAGCTGAGGCTTGACTCGCCGCCGACCACGGCTCGAAAGCGAGCGGGGCGGCGGGCGGGAACCATGGCCGTGAAGGCCTCGCCCGCCGTCACCGCGAAGCCGCGCAATGGCCTCCATCCGTTCGCGCCGCGGCGCTCGATCACCAAGCGACCGGAGCGCGGCGCGCGGCCCCACGCGATCAGCTTCCGGCGGCTGCGCCGCTCGGTGACGAAGGGGAACCGGGTCGCGCTGAACGAGGGCTTCGGCGTCGCGTCCACGTAGAAGACGCCCGAATGTAGCGACCCCTCGTCGGCCCTCGGATCGGTCGGCTCGTCGCGGACCTTGAGCAGGATCGCGGTGCGCACGCCCTGCCTCCAGATCAGGTAGAAGGCTTCCGCGATCCAGCGCGCCTGCTTGCGGACCCTGACGCCCGCGGGATCGGGCGGGTCGCTCTCCCACCAGATCTCGGTGACCCAGAGCGGATGACGTTCGCGGGGCAGTGCCCTGCCGCTCCGCTCCGCCTTGCGGATGATCCGGCGCAGCCTGCGAAGGTCCGGGATGACGGCGTCGTCGCGGTGATCGGCGCGGCTACGGGGGGCTCCGGTGATCGGGTGATGGGCCGCGATGTCGAACCGTGGCGGGTCGGAGCATTTCCGCGGCTCCAGCTCCCCCGTGCGCTTCGTCCGCAGGCAGAGCAGGGCGCGCCAGAAGCGCAGCGGGCGCATCAGCTTTCCTCCGCGACGGGTGCCGTACGGCGCCGTGCCCGCCGTGACCACGCGGTTCTGGCCGTTGACGCCCTTGACCGCGTCGTAGAAGGCGTTCAGCATCCGCCGGTAGTGCGCCGGGCTCGCCACCCTGCCGCGGTCCCACTGGGGGGTCAGATAGGTGTGGAGGTTCGGCTCGTTCCAGGCCTGGTAGTAACGAACCGGCGGCAGCGGGGGGCTGCCGAAGCTGGGCCGAAACGCCCCCGAGTAGCGGGTCGCTACCGCGCGTCCGAAGGCGGCGAACAGCGTGGGGTCGGGCTTCCAGGTCCCGGGCGGCGCGGCCGACGTCGGCGGCCTGTCCGGCCCCTCGGCCCACCCCGGGGCACCATTTACGGTCAGCATGACCTGGAGCCCGCGCGCCGCGCCGTCCCGCACCGCGGCGTCGATGTGGCTGAAGTCGTAGCCGGGGTCGGCCGGGTTGGTGGGGTTCGCCGGCGGTACCGGATTCGCGACGCCCGACCAACCGAGCCCGATGCGCACGATCCCGGCGCCGGCGTCGACCGTGCGATCGAACCAGTAGTCGCGGACCTGGGGCGAGACGTCGGCGAAGAGGCCGTCGGCGAACCCCGTGGTCAACGGGCGCGCCCGGGCGGAGCTGCTCGCGGCCAGGGCCAACGCAGCGAGAAGCAGCCCCACCCCCGCGGCCACTGCCAGCCTCGCTCTTCCCTCTCGCAACCCGGCCACCCCGACGCAGAGAGTATGAGAGCGCCGACCTCGTAGGCTCCACCACCTGTGCGCGAGGACCCTGATCGGCTCCGGTTCGAGATCAGCGCACGCGACGGGTCGGCCCGCGCCGGGCGCCTCGTCACCGCCCACGGCGACGTCGCGACGCCGGCGTTCATCCCGCTGGCCACCCGCGGCAGCGTGCGCACGCTCGATTCCCCTGAGGTCGCGGCGCTCGGGTACGAGCTGATCCTCGCCAACACCTTCCACCTCTTTCTGGCACCCGGTGCCGAGCGGATCGCGGCTCTCGGCGGCCTGCACCGGTTCATGGGCTGGGGCCGCCCGATCATCACCGACTCCGGTGGGTTTCAGGTGTTCTCGCTCGCCCACGGCACGGTCGCCGACGAGGTCAAGGGTCGTCGTGGCGCCGCCGGCTCGGAGGGAGCCGTCCTGGAGATCGCCGAGCGCGGGGTCCGGTTTCGCTCCTACCTCGACGGCTCGGAGCAGTTCATGGGCCCGGAGGAGTCGATGGCGACGCAGGCGGCGCTCGGCTCGGACGTCGCGCTCGCCTTCGACGAGTGCACTCCCTACCACGCCGACCGCGACTACACGGCGCGCTCGACCGAGCGCACCCATCGCTGGCTCGACCGCTGCCTGGCGTGGCATTCCGAGCATGCCCCCGGCCGCCAGGCGGTCTTCGGCATCGTCCAGGGCGGCGTCCACGAGGATCTGCGCCGCGAATCGGCCGAGGCGGTCTCGACCGCGGGTGTCGACGGACTTGCGATCGGCGGCACGCTCGGCCGCGACAAGACGGAGATGCACGCCGTCCTCGAGATGACCGCACCGCTGCTGCCGTGGGAGTCGCCGAAGCATCTGCTCGGGATCGGCGAGCCCGACGACCTGCTTGCGGGGATCGGCCTCGGCATCGACCTCTTCGACTGCGCCGTCCCGACTCGGCTTGCCCGCCACGGGACCGCGCTCGCGAACCTGCCACAGGCCCGGTTTCGATTCGATGTCCGCCGCCCGGCGTTCGCCACCGACGAGAGGCCGCTGGTCGAGGGCTGTCCGTGCCCGGCGTGCGCGCGCCACAGCCGCGCCTACCTGCACTACCTCTCGCGCGCCGAGGAGCTGACCGCCGCGCGCCTGCTCACCCTGCACAACCTGACGTTCCTCGAGCGACTGGTCGCCGGCGCGCGCGATGCGATCGCCGATGGGCGGCTCGACGCCTACCGACGCGCGGTGCTCGGCGGGGCCCCGCCCTGGGCACGGCCCGGCGGCTAGACACAACGTTGTGAGAGCCCCAATAGGCTCCGCCGCGGTGGGAAGGGTGCCGAACGTCGCCTGGGCGATTCTCGTCGTTGCGCTGGTGCTGCGGCTGGCCGTCGCCGAGACCGTCGCGGGACAGCTCCCGACCGGCGCCGACGAGCGGGCGTACACGACGATCGCCGCGTCAGTCGCCGACGGTGACGGGTTCCCCGGCGAGGCCGAGCTCCTCGGTGGCGGCCCGAGCGCCCTCTCGCCGCCCGGATATCCCTATTTCCTCGGCGGGGTCTTCCTGCTCAGCGGCGACAGTGTCACCGCCGCCCGCGTCGTCCAGGCATTGCTCGGGACGGTGACGGTAGCGCTCGTCGGCCTGATCGCGTGGCAGGTATTTCGCAGGCGTGAGGTCGCGCTCGCCGGGATGGCGATCGCAGCGATCTACCCGCCTCTGCTCGTGATCAGCGCGCCACTGATGACGGAATCGTTGCTCCTTCCCCTGATGCTCGGGGCGGTGGCAGCGGCGCTTCGGTACCGGGACCAGGGCGGCCTGCGGTGGGCGATCGCGGCGGGCGTCCTGGGCGGCCTCGCGATGCTGACCAAGGACATCGGGGCGATCGTCCTGCTCGTCGTCGCCGCGGCGATCTGGGCCAGGCCTCGGCTGAGCATGGCCACGATCCGAGCCCCGGCGCTGGCGCTGGCGGCGGCGGCGGTTGTGGCGCTTCCGTGGACGATCCGCAACGCGAGCGAGTTCGACTCGCTGATCCCGGTATCGAACAAGCTCGGGATCGCGCTCGCGGGTTCATACAACGAGCAGGCGCGCGCGGATCCGGACCACGTTTGGCTGCCCCCGGCCCAGCTCCCCGAGCTGAACCGGGTGTTCCTCGATCCGGAGCTCGACGAGGCCGAGACCGCGCGCGAGCTCGAGAGCCGCGCGCTCGAGTTCGCGGCCGATCACCCCGGCTATCCGGTTGCGCTCGCCTTCCAGAACCTGCGTCGGCTGCTGCAGCTTCAGACATCCTCGCCCACGGCTTCGGATGCGGAGTGGATGGGCTACGGAGGTCAGGCTGCGGGGACCACCACGTTCTCGGCGATCTTCTGGTCGAGCGCGATCTCGTTCGCCGTGCTGCTTGCCCTCGTGGTGCTCGCCGTGATTCGGGGTCACGCGAGGATCGTCCCTCCCTTCATCCTGGTGCTCGCGCTGCTCGTCGTCGTGCCCCTGCTCCTGATCGCCGCCGGCCCCCGGTTCAGGCTCCCGGCCGACCTGCTGCTGATCATCGTCGCCGCCCCCGCGGCTGCGGAGCTGGCTAGTTCGGGTGTCGCTCGACTGCGCGGCCGAGCTTCCGCTTCAGCACCCGCCGGCGGGTGACCAGCCGCGAGGCGAGCGGGATCGGCACCCGGGCGCCGTCGACCCGGCCCGGCACCAGCTTGCCCGTGCCGACGTCGGTGATCCTGCGGAAGAACACCTTTCCCCGGGCGATGTCGCTGCGCAGCGGGGTGTAGTAGCTGCAGCCCTCGAAGTAGTAGTGGGTGACCTGACTCACGCGGGTGCTGTTCGGGTCGGCGATCGGGTCGCCGCCGTGGAGGAGGTTCGCCGACCAGATGATCGCCTGGCCGCGTTTCAGGGACGGTTTCTCCTTGCGCAGCCCGCGCGACTCGATCAGCCCGCGGACGTACTCGACGTAGTGCGGGTAGAAGTCCTTGCCCGGGCGCGCAGCCCGAGGTCGTCGAGGACGAGATATCGGATCGCGGTTCGGCAGTCGCTACTGGGTGTTCTCGCGGATGAAGTCCTCGAGCCGGTCGATCTGCTGGTCGAGCTCGGTCTGGATCAGCTCGCCGACGTCGGTGCCCTGGCCGGCGTCGGTGAGCAGCAGCACCGCGCCCGCGATCAGTCCCGCGAGGACGGCGATCAGGAGCAGGATGCCGAGCGCGCGCAGGGTGCGGCTGGCGAGCGAGCGCTGCGGCCTCGCCTCGGCGGGCGTGATCATCGGCCGCGGGGCCGGCGCAGGGCGGCGCGGGGGGGCCGGCGGCACGGGGGATACCGGCGTCGCCGGCTCCTCGGCGGGCATTCGGCGCGTCGCCGCAGTCGGCGCACCCCCGAGGG
>JBOGZD010000017.1:0-31138 GCA_050697155.1 Solirubrobacterales bacterium
GCGGCGGCCTGCGGGGCGGCGCCTGCGGCATCTGCTCGCGGCGGGAGGCCTGTGAGTCGATCACGACCCGGCGACGCTTCTTCTGCGAGCGGGTCGGGGTCCCGGCACCGTCCCCGGCGTCGCGAACCGGGCGCACCGGCTTCTCCCCCTGCGCCGCGGGTCGGGCAGGCTTCGACGCCGTGCCGGCGCCGTCCCCCTGTGGCTTGGGCCTCGGCTTCGCCGGCCCCTTCGCCTTCGCCGGGGCGGTCGCCTTGGACGCCTTCTCGGCGGGCTTCGCCTTGGTCGCCGTGCTGCGGCCGGCGCCCTTCAGCGCCTCGAGCGCGACGTCCTCCTCGACGCTCGAGGCCGCCGCCGTGACCTCGACCCCGGCGCCCCGCAGCGCCGCGATCACCTCCTTGCTCGTCAGCCCCTGGGCCTTGGCGATCTCGTGGACGCGCTTACGGGCCAACTACGACTGGGCCTCCGCCGGCTCCTCGACGTCCTCGACCGCGTCGGCCGGCTCCTCGTTCGCGGTCTCGGGCCCGGGCTCGGAGTGCTCGGCCTCGGCGCGCTTGACCAGCGTCGAGACCTCGCCCTCGTCGGCGTCCGGGTCGGCGAGGACCGCCACCTCGTCGTCGCTGAGACCGGCGAGCACGGTGACCTGGTTGGTGGCAAAGCGGGCCAGCGCCTGGTGCTGCGGAAGCCCGCAGTAGCGGGATCCGTCGAGCGCGGCGTTGGGGCAGCGCCGTCCGGCCGAGAGCACGGCGGCGCAGCGGCCGTCTGCCTCCTCGGCCTCCTCGAACTCGATCTCGTCGTCCTCGCTGAACTCGGTCTGCGACTTGATGTCGACCTTCCAGCCGGTCAGCTTGGCCGCAAGGCGGGCGTTCTGGCCCTCGCGGCCGATCGCGAGCGAGAGCTGGTCGTCGGGGACGATCACCGTCGCCTCCTGGGTGTCGTCGTCGACCAGCACCTCTCGCACGCGAGCCGGCGAGAGCGCCTTGGCGACGAACCGGGCCGGCTCCTCGTTGTAGGGAATGATGTCGATCTTCTCGCCGCGCAGCTCGGAGACGACCATCCTCACGCGTGAGCCTCGCGGCCCGACGCAGGCGCCGACCGGGTCGACGCCATCGGCATGCGAGATCACCGCGATCTTCGAGCGGTAGCCCGGCTCGCGGGCGACGCCGACGATCTCGACCAGGCCGTCGGCGATCTCGGGGACCTCCAGCTCGAACAGCTGCTTGATCAGGTCCGGATTGCGGCGCGAGACCACGATGCTGGGGCCCTTGCCCTCGGCCGAGACGTCGGTGATCACCGCCTTCACCCGCATCCCGTGGTCGTAGCGCTCGTTCCAGACCTGCTCGGAGCGCGGCAGCAGGGCCTCGACCCGCTCGCGCAGCTGGACGAGCGTGTAGCGGTTGTCGGACTGCTGGATGATCCCGGTGATCAGCTCTCCGACGCGATCCTGGTACTCGTCGAACATCATCTGGCGCTCGGCCTCGCGGATCCTCTGCAGGATCACCTGCTTGGCCGTCTGGGCGGCGATCCGGCCGAAGTCGTCGGGGGTCACGTCGCGCGACTGGATCTGGTCCTCGTAGGGGCGCAGGACCTCCGGGTCGAGCTCCGGCTCCTCGGGCTCGCGCAGCTCGCCCGTCTCGGGATCGATCTCCTGCTCCTCCTCGGCCTGGCGCTCGACCGCCTCGGCGATCAGCTTCTCCTCCAGCTCGGGGGGCAGGATCAGCTCGAACACGCGAAAGTCGGCGGTATCGCGATCGAGGTCGACGCGGGCGTACTTGGCCGCCTCCGGCGTCTTCTTGTAGGCGGATAGCAGGGCGTCCTCGAGCGCCGCCATCAGCGTCTCGGCGTCGATTCCCTTCTCCTGCTCGAGACCGTGGATGGCCTCGACGATCTCACGGCTCAAGCGGGCTCACCTCCGGTGGGGTAGTCGGGGATCAGATTCGATCGGCGGATGCCGGTGAGCGGAATTCTGACCGTGTCGTCGCCGGCGGCGACGGCCACGGACTTATCGTCCGCGTCGGCGAGCGTACCGGTGAAGCTTCGGCGACCCTCGATCGCTTCTTGCGTACGCACCCTCACCCGACGGCCCACGAAGCGCCTGAAGTGCTCCGGCTTCGTCAGGGGACGATCGGCGCCGGGCGAAGAGACCTCGAGCGACCAGGCGGTCAGCAGGTCGCGCAGGTGCCGGGTGACGCGCTCGCACAATGCCAGGTCGACCCCCTGGGGGTGGTCGATGTAGAGACGGAGCGTCTCGGCGGCGGGGCGCTCGAGCGCGATCAGCTCGAGCTCGGGATCGAGGTCGTCAAGCCTTTGCTCGATGGTGGTCTGTAGCTGCTGGAGATCGCTCATTGGCCGAAAAAAAGGTGGGCCCGGGCCCACCAGTCGACAGGGTTCGGGTGCGAAGGAAACCAGGCGCGAGTATAGCCACCGCAGGCCGTTCAGCCAGGCGACCGCAGGCGTCGCCGAAGCCCGGCGATCCAACGCAGCGGAGCGGTCCAGCGCCAGGATGCGGAGTCCTCGATGTCGCGAGGCCGCGGTTGGGTTGGCGCAGGTACTCGACCCTGTCGGGGTGCTCGCGTCGGGCCTCGAGCGCGATCCGCTCGGTCGACTCATAGAGGTCGGGGTGACGCGCGGTCAGGCCGTAGGCGTATCAGGAGCGGCGCTTGGCCCGCACGACCATCGAGTGGGGCCGGGCGCGCGCCCGTCAGCTTCGCCGCCGCTGGCGCAGTTGCGCCCAGGTGTGCCAAACGCGCCACGCAAAGCGTCCGAGCGCGCGGACCACCGGCCCACCCGAACCGCGATCTGACATCCCGAGCACGGCCTGCAGCAGACTTCGGCCGGCATCGCGAAGCCGGCGGATCGGGGCTGTGATGCGCCATGAGGTCGAGCCGCGCAGAGTGGCGAGCTCGGCGGCCGCACGCCCGGACTCCCGCTCCAGTCGCTGGATCGCCCCCAGGTGCGCCCGAAGCCTGGCGTCGATCGGATCGACGCACTCGAGCCTCGCGCCCTGGGTCATCGCCGCGAGCAGGCCGATCGGGACGACAGCGTCCACGGAAGGGGTGATCTCGAGGTCCGTCGTCAGCCAGAGGTCGAACGCGCGACTGGGGAGCTCGAGCCGAAAGCGGAGCTCGCCCGGCGAGCCCGCGCCGGACCGACGATCGTCGTCCCCCGCCGGGGGCTGTGGCGGCGGATGCCCCGCGCCAACAGCCCCGTACCCGGTTGGAGCCTTAGGCTCATGACTCGAGCAACAGGGTCACGGGGCCGTCGTTGACCAGCTCGACTTCCATTCGCGCGCCGAAGGAGCCGCGCTGGGCTCCGAGGCGCTCACAGAAGCGTTCGTAAAGAGGCTCGGCGACCTGCGGCGGGGCGGCGCCGGTGAAACTGGGCCGGTTGCCGCGCCGGGTATCGCCGTAGAGGGTGAACTGGCTCACGCAGAGCACCTCGCGGTCGCCGAGCGGCTCGTTCATCCGCCCGTCGCGGTCGTCGAAGACGCGAAGCGCGCGCACCTTGTCGGCAAGACGGTCGGCCTCGGGCTCGCCGTCGCCCTCGCCGACGCCCAGCAGGACCAGCAGCCCTGGACCGATCGAGGCGAGCTCGCGGCCCTCGGCGCGCACCGAGGCCCGGCTCACGCGCTGGACGAGCGCCCGCATCCTCGCGTGCGTCAGCGGCTGCTCGAGGCGAGCCGCTCGCGGTAGTGGCGGTAGTCGCGACGGTCGGGGCGCAGGTTTGCGGCCAGGGCGAGGTGGTGGCGGGCCCGGTCCTTGCGCCCGGTGAGACTGAGGGCCCGGCCGAGGCAGAAGTGGGCGTAGTCGTTTACCGGGTGGGTGGCCACCACCGCCTCGAACTCGGCGGCGGCCTCCTCGAACTGGCGATTGCGAAAGTAGGCGCGCCCGAGGGCCTCGCGCACCGAGCTCTTCTCGGGAGCCCGCCGGGCGGCCTCGGCGAGCGGCACGGTCGCCTCGCGAAAGCTGCCGTCCTCGAGCAGCTCGACGCCCCGCCGGTAGAGGTCGTAGGTGTCGTCGCGGTGCACAGCTGTGAGTGTAGGCACCGCAGCAACCGCCTACGGCCGAATGCCCACCTCGGCGCGCAGCGCCTCGACCCGGTCGAGGATCGCCTCGGCGACCTCGTCCTTGGTCGCCAGCGGGACCCGCTGCTCGTCCTCGCCGGTCACGATCGTGACCTCGTTGCGCTCGGAGTCGAAGCCGATGTCGGGCCGCGAGACGTCGTTGAAGACGATCGCGTCGACTCCCTTGCGCTCGAGCTTCTCGCGCGCGCGGGCGATCGCCTCGGCGCCCTGCTCGGCGGCAAAGCCGACCACCGTCTGATCCGATCGGCGCCCGCCCGCGACCCCGGCGACCACGTCCTCGGTCTCCTCCAGGCGCAGCTCGAGCCCGCCGCTGCCGTGCCTGGCGATCTTCTGTGCCTCGATCGCGGCGGGGCGAAAGTCGGCGACCGCGGCCGCCATCAGCAGCACGTGCGCGTCTCCGAACCGGCCGCCGACCGCCTCGGCAAGCTCGGCCGTGGTCTCGACGTCGATCCGCTCGACCCCGGCCGGCGTGGGAACCAGGACGTTGGCGGCGACCAGGGTGACCTCCGCGCCCCGCCGGGCGGCGGCGGCGGCGAGCGCGAGCCCCATCCGCCCGCTGGAGCGGTTGCCGATGAAGCGCACCGGATCGAGCGGCTCCCGGGTGCCGCCGGCGGTGACCAGGACCCGCAGGCCGTCCCAGGGCCCCGAGGTGGAGGGAAGCATGGCCTCGACCTCGGCGAGCAGCCGCTCGGGATCGGGCAGCCGCCCGACCCCGTGCTCGCCACGCGAGGCGAGCGCCCCCTCCTCGGGGTCGATCACCCGCACCCCGCGCTGGCGCAGGGTGGCGACGTTGGCCTGCGTCGCCGGGTCGGCGTACATGCGGTCGTTCATCGCCGGGGCGACCGCGCGGGGCGCCGCGCAGGCGAGGAAGGAGGTGGTGACCATGGAGTCTGCGAGCCCGGCGGCGAGCTTCGCCAGCGTGTTCGCCGACGCCGGCGCCACCAGGTAGGCGTCGGCGTTGCCGACGACCGCGAGATGTCCGATCGGGTCGTGCGCGGGGAGCTCGTCGCCCGGGAACGCGCCCCGGAGCGGATCGCGTTCGAACTCGTCGCCGAGCACCGGGGCCCCGACGATGCCCTCGAACGAGGCGGCGCCCACGAATCGCTTCGCCGCCGGAGTCATCAGCACGCGCACCCCGTGGCCGGCCTTGGTCGCAAGCCGCGCCAGCTCGAGCGCCTTGTAGGCGGCGATCCCGCCGCTGACCCCGAGGAGGATGCGGGACATACTCGGATGCTACGCCGCCGCCCGCACCCGGCCGGGCGGGCGCTTGCGCCGCGCGGTGCTAGGCGCGGTACCGGTACTCGAGCTTGCCGCCCGCCAGCTCCTCGAGCGCGATCGTCAGGTAGTTGCCCGACTGCGTCTCGATCATCGGCGGTGTGTACTCCTCGTAGCTGCCCTCGCCGAGGGCGCGGTAGTAGCTGTTCAGCTGCCGGGCGCGCTTGGCGGCCACCAGCACGGCGGCGTAATGGGAATCGGTGCGCTCGAGCAGCTCGTCGACTCTGGGCTTGATCATGGGCGCGACATTGTAGGGACCGCCGCTCCCCTCGCAATGAACGTCCCGGAAGCCACCCTATAGGGGGTACTCCGGGACGTTCGATGTGTCGGGCCTAATCGAGCTCGCTTTGGACGATCCGCTCCAGCTCCGCCGCGGCGCGCTCGACCTCGTCGTTGACGACGACGTGCTCGAACTCACGTCGCGCCGCGAGCTCAACCTCCGCTGTCTGGAGCCGTTGGGCGATGGCTTCACTGCTGTCGGTGCCACGTCCCTCGAGACGGCGCCGCAGCGCGTCAGCGTCCGGCGGCGCGATGAACACGAGCACCGCCTCGGGCATCGCCTCGCGCACCTGCCGCGCGCCCTGGACCTCGATCTCCAGCGCCACCGATGCCTCGGCCGCAAGCCGACGCTCGACCTCCGAGCGAAGCGTCCCGTAGCGGTTGCCGCTGTAGGTCGCGTGCTCGAGGAAGTCGCCGTCGGCAACCCGCCCCTCGAACTCCTCCGGGTCCAGGAAGTGGTAATCGCGCCCGTCACGCTCCCCCTCCCGAGGCGCCCGCGTCGTCGCCGAGACCGAGAGCTCGAGCCCCGGCACCCGCTCGAGCAGCTCGCCGATCAGCGTCCCCTTGCCGACCCCCGAGGGCCCGGTGATCACGAACACCTTCCCCATGCCGGGCATCCTGAACTCCAGAGCGGCGGAGGGGGCCAGTCTCTCCCCCCTCGCGCGGCGCCTGCGCCTAAAGCGTCGCCAGTCGTAGGGCCAGCGCGGCCAACGCCGTCGCCTCGATCACGACCGGCGTCGGCAGGTTCTCAGTGTCGTCGGCGCGGATATGGGCGACGATCGCGAGCGCGAAGTAGCAGATAACCCCGGCGCCCGCCGCGACCCCGACCGGCGCCCAAACCAGGCCCAGCACCAGCCCCGCGGCGCCGGCGAGCAGGATCGCGGCGAGGTGATCGAGCCTTTCCTCGGGCACACCGACGCGGACGTAGGTCTCCACCACCTCGGGGCGGTGGGTGAGCTTGCGGACGGCGGCGTACGCCAGCGCCGCGGCCAGCAGGGCGGACACGGCAGCGGTGGCAACGAACACTCCGCATCCAATATATACAAACGTTCAATTTGAGCTAGCCTGCGCCGGTGAGCCCCCAGCGCAGCAATCGCGAGAACCTGCTCACTGGAACGCTCCGTTGCCTGGAACGGCTTCCGCCCGAGCGGGTCACGGCGCGTGCGATCACGCGGGAGGCGGGCGCAAACCTGGCCTCGATCGCCTACCACTTCGGCTCCAAGGACAACCTGGTGACCGAGGCGGTGATCGAGGGGCTGGACCGCTGGCTCGAGGAGATCGCCGCCGGCATGGGCGAGCTGGTCGCGGCCGAGCCGGCGGCGCGATTCCGGCGCGCCGCCGAGGTCATGGAGAAGGACCGGCGACGACACACCGGGCTGGCGCGGAACTTCGTCGGCGCGCTCGCCAAGGCGCAGCACGACCCGCGGATCAGGGAGCTGCTGGCCGACGGCTTTCGCCGCACCCGCCCCACGCTGGCCACGCTGCTGGGCCTCGGCGAGGATCGGACGGGCGAGGACGCCGCCGGGCTCCTGCTCGCTCTCTTCGACGGGCTCCTGTTCCAGAGCCTGCTCGCCGACGACCTGGCCATCGAGGGCGAGCGGATGCACCGCGCCCAGGCGCGCATGCGCACGATCCTGCCGGACTAGCGACTCGCGAGAGGGTGGCGGTCAGTTCGTGCCGATGCCCTCGAGCGGGCTCGGGTGGGTCGGCTGGTAGAGGCCGAGCTCGCCGTGGCCGGGCACTGACATCGTCGTCAGCAGGCCCCAGCCCTCGTCGACGATCCCGGTGGTGAACTCGACCCCCTTCGCCTTCAGTTCGGCGACCGTGCGCTCGATCTCGTCGCAGACGAGGAACAGGCGGTGGCCGCCCTCCCGCTCGTTCCAGCCGGCGCCGGGATGCACGGCGAGCTCGGCCGGGGGCAGCGCGAAGATCAGCCAGCCGTCACCCGCGTCCACGGACGGGAGCTCGAGCACGTCGGCGAGGAACGTGCGCGCGGCTTGGGCGTCTTCGGCGAAGGCGATCAGGTGGGCCGCGGTGATCATCGCCCCACTCCGACGCCGGCGACTACCGGCGCAGAAACTGGACGAGCTCGGCGCGCTGTCGCTCCGAGAGGCCGCCGATGGTCTTCGACGGCGAGATCCGGCACTGGGTGAGGATCTTGTTCGCCTTCACCCGGCCGTACTTGGGGACCGCCAGGATCATGTCGAACGCCTTCGCCGAGAGCACGTAGTCGGGCGGGTCGAGCAGCAGCTTCTCGATCTTCGCCTTGCCCGCCTTCAGGTCGCGCTTCAGCTGCGCGCGGGAGGAGCGGATCTGGTTCGCCCTCCGGAGGGCCCTCATCCGCTGCTCTCTGGTTCTCTCGGGGACAGCGGCAGGGGTCTCGACGGAGGGGGCCATCGGAGGCGGCGAGTATATCCGCGCCCGCGCGAGGCGCAAGGGGGTGCGGCGCGAATTTGCTTCGACCTCAGGTTGAGGTGGACGCCGGGGATCGCGCCGGCAGCGATTCCAGGCCCCGGTCGCCGAGCTCTGCGGCCAGCTCGAGACGGATCCGCTCGGCCGCCAGCGGGTCGCGAAAGCTCGCGGTACCGACCGCGATCGCACTCGCCCCGGCGGCGAGGAAGGCGATCGCGTCGGCCCCGGTCTCGATCCCGCCCATGCCGACCACCGGGATCGAGACCGCGGCGGCGACCTCGCCCACCTGGCGCAGGGCGTAGGCGCGAACGGCGGCGCCGGAGAGTCCGCCGCGCCCCGCCCCCAGCCACGGCTCGAGCGTCGCGGGATCGGTGGCGGTCGCCGACAGCGTGTTGATCAGCGAGACCGCATCCGCGCCGCCCTCCTCCGCGGCGCGCGCGACCGCGGTCTGGTCGGCGACGTTCGGGGTCAGCTTGACCACCAGCGGCTTCTCGGTCAGCGGGCGCAGCCCCTCGAGCAACCCCAGCGTCTCCCCCGGCTGCTGGCCGACGATCAGGCCCGACTCGACGTTCGGGCAGGAGACGTTGAGCTCCAGCGCCGCCACCTCGTCCCGCGCCCCGACGCGCTCGACGAGGCCGGCGAAGCCCTCCCGGCTCGGCGCCATCACCGAGACCCAGAGCGGCACCGGCAGCTCGCCGAGCGCCGGCAGGTCCTCGAGCAGAAAGCCCTCCGCGCCCTTGTTCGGCAGCCCGATCGAGTTGATCAGCCCCGCCGGGGTCTCCCACAGGCGCGGCGGCGGGTTGCCGACCCGCGGCTCGGGGGTGATCGTCTTCGAGACGAAGGCGCTGAACGGAAATCGCTCGACGATCGCCTCGCCGAAAGCGCGCCGGGCGGCGATCGCATCGAACGTCCCGCTCCCGTTGAGGATCGGATGCTCCAGGCGCATGCCACAGAGCTCCACCGACAGGTCGGCGCCTCCGCCCTGGCGACTGGCGGTCAATGACCAGACCCCGCCACCAGCGCGGTCTCGATGTCATCCGCGCGCACCACGGGGCCGTCCACGCACAGCCGCATGTAGCCGCCGGCGGCGAGCGGGATCGCGCAGCCGAAGCAGGCGCCGAAGCCGCAAGCCATCGGCGCCTCCATCGCCAGCTCGGCCGCGATACCGCGGTCGGAGCACATCCCCCGCACCGCCTCCAGCATCGCGGGTGGCCCGCAGGCATAGACGGCGGCGCCGGCGCCGGCGTCGTCGCCCTCGAGCAGCACCGCGAGCAGGTCGGTCACGTAGCCCTGGTGGCCGGCGTGGCCATCCTCGCTCGCGAGCCGCACCTCCTCGCACCGAAACAGCTCATCGACCCCGCCCGCATGCTCGCGGTCGCGAAAACCCAGCAGCACTCGCTGCGCCACGCCGCGCTCGGCGAGCCGGCGGCGCAGGATCGCCAGCGGGGCGATGCCGATCCCGCCGCCGACCAGGATCGCCCCCGACGCCCCCTGGACCAGCTCGCCCGGCGCCGAGAACGGGCGCCCGAGCGGGCCCGTGAGCGCTAGCTCGTCCCCGGGCGCCAGGGCCGCCAGCCGCTCGGTCCCGGGCCCGACCGCCTCGACCAGGAAGTCGAGCCTGACCCCGTCGGGGCGCCGCTCCGCCTGGGCGACCGAGAACGCGCGAGGCACGTAGGGGCGCCCGCCTGCCCCGCCCCAGAGATCGGTGGAGAGCATGTAGAACTGGCCCGCCTCGGGGTCGGGTCCCTCGCGATCGAGCGCGGAGAAGATCCGGTAGCCGCCGGTGGCGGCGTTCGCGGTCACCGCACAGCCCCGGCGGCCCAGCGGCGCCAGCGCCCGCCCGTCCTCGCCGATCCCGACGGCGAGCCCGCCGTTGGCGCCGCTCACCCTCGGTCACCCGCCTCTGCCGACTGCCGGCTGCGGTCCGCCGACTCGGCATGCAGCTCCTGCAGCGCCCGCGGCTCGGCGTCGCCTCGGCGGGCGGCGAAGATCGCCCGCGCCGCCGCCGAGGCCCCGGTCATCGTGGTCAGGCACGGGATCCCGTGCCGGACCGCGGCGGAGCGGATCTCGTAGCCGTCCGAGCGGGCGCCGGAGCCGGTCGGGGTGTTGATCACCAGGTCGACCTCGCCGTCGCGGATGTAGTCGACGACATGCGGCGAGCCGTCGCCGATCTTGTTGATCGCGGTGACCGGGATGCCCATGCGCGAGATCGCCTGCGCGGTGCCTCGGGTGGCGATGATCCGCAGGCCGAGGTCGTGGAAGCGCGCCGCGAGCTGAGTGGCCGCCGGCTTGTCGGTGTCGGTGACGGTGATGAACACGGTGCCCGTCGTCGGCAGCGCCACTCCCGCCGCGGCCTGGGCCTTGCCGAACGCGGTCGGGAAGTCGCCCGCGATCCCCATCACCTCGCCCGTCGACTTCATCTCCGGGCCGAGCACCGTGTCGGCGCCGGCGAAGCGGGCGAAGGGCAGCACCGCCTCCTTCACCGAGACGTGGCCGTTGTGCATCGTCGGCAGCTCGATTCCGGCCAGCGGCTCGCCGAGCATCAGCCGGCAGGCGAGCTTCGCCAGCGGCGCGCCGATCGCCTTGGAGACGAACGGGACCGTGCGCGAGGCGCGCGGGTTGGCCTCGATCACGTACAGGCGACCGCCCGCGACCGCGTACTGGATGTTGATCAGCCCGACCACTCCGAGCTCGAGCGCGATTCGCTTGGTGGTCACCCGGATCTCGTCGAGCATCTCCTCGCCGAGGCTCATCGGCGGGATCACGCAGGCGGAGTCGCCCGAGTGCACGCCCGCCTCCTCGACGTGCTGCATGATCGCCGCCACCCGGCACTCCTCTCCGTCGGCCAGGGCGTCGACGTCGACCTCGATCGCGTCCTCGAGGAAGCGGTCGAGCAGCAGCGGGTGCTTCTGGTCTGCCTTCACGTGGCGCGAGAGGTAGGCGGCGAGCCCCTCGGCCGAGTAGCAGATCTCCATCGCCCGCCCGCCGAGCACGTAGGAGGGGCGCACCAGGAGCGGGAAGCCGACGTCCTCGGCGATCATCGCCGCCTCCTCGGCCGAGTGGGCGGTGCCGTAGGGCGGGTGGGCGATCTCCAGCCGCCGCAGTAGCGCGCCGAAGCGGCCGCGGTCCTCGGCGAGGTCGATCGCGTCGACCGGGGTGCCGAGGAGCGGGACGCCGGCCTCCTGCAGCGGCTTGGCGAGCTTGAGCGGGGTCTGGCCGCCGAACTGGACGATCACGCCCTCCGGGCGCTCGACCTCGATCACCGCGAGCACGTCGGCGGCGGTGAGCGGCTCGAAGTAGAGGCGGTCGGAGGTGTCGTAGTCGGTCGAGACGGTCTCCGGATTGCAGTTGACCATCACCGCATCACGCCCTGACTCGCGCACGGTCATCGCCGCGTGCACGCAGCAGTAGTCGAACTCGATCCCCTGGCCGATCCGGTTCGGGCCCGAGCCGAGGATGACGACGGACTCTCGGTCACCGCGGCGGACTTCGCCGCGCAGGACGTCGTTCGTCGTTCGTCGTTCGTCGTTCGGCTTTCGTTCGTGGCCGGAGTAGTAGTAGGGGGTGCGGGCCTCGAACTCCGCCGCGCAGGTGTCGACCGAGCGGTACGTGCGGTCCAGTCCCTCGGTCCCGTCGCCCTCGAGCGCCAGCGCGTGCAGCTCGCGCAGGAACCAGGGGTCGATCATCGTCCGCCGGTGGGCCTCGGCGACCGCCGTCCCGCGCCGGAACGCCTCCAGCAGCAGGTCGAAGCGGTCGGCGCGGGGGGTCTCGAGGCTTCGCAGGAGCTCGGCGTCGTCGGCCGGCGGCTCCGGCGCGGCGTCGAGCTCGCGCGAGCGCATCGCCTTCGCGAACGACTCGCGGAAGGTGCGTCCGATCGCCATCGCCTCGCCCACCGACTTCATGTGGGTCGAGAGCGCCCCCTCGGCGCCGGGGAACTTCTCGAACGCGAATCGAGGCACCTTGGTGACCACGTAGTCGATCGTCGGCTCGAACGAGGCCGGGGTGACCCCGGTGATGTCGTTGGGGACCTCCTCGAGCGCGTAGCCGACCGCGAGCTTGGCGGCGATCTTGGCGATCGGAAAGCCGGTCGCCTTCGAGGCCAGCGCCGAGGAGCGCGAGACGCGCGGGTTCATCTCGATCACCACGATTTCGCTCGTGGCGGGGTTGACCGCGAACTGGATGTTCGAGCCGCCGGTCTCGACGCCCACCGCGCGGATCACCCGCAGCGCCTGGTCGCGAAGCTCCTGGTAGAGGCGGTCGGTGAGCGTCTGGGCCGGCGCGATCGTCACCGAGTCGCCGGTGTGGACGCCCATCGGGTCGACGTTCTCGATCGAGCAGATGACGACCACGTTGTCGTTGCGGTCGCGCATCACCTCGAGCTCGAACTCGCCCCAGCCGAGCACCGACTCCTCCACCAGCACCTGGTTGATCGGACTCGCCGCCAGCCCCTCGGAGACCACCTGGGCGAGCTCGGTCGCGGTCCTCCCCACGCCGCCGCCGTGGCCGCCCAGCGTGAACGCCGGACGCACGATCGCCGGGAGCCGAATCGCCCCCGTCGTGAGTCCGCGCTCGGCCTCTCCGATGGTGGTGGCGATCTCCGACCACGGCACCCGCAGACCCGCCGTCTCCATAGTCTGGCGAAACGCCTCGCGGTCCTCGGCGCGACGGATCGCCTCGTAGTTGGCGCCGATCAGCTCGACCCCGAAACGCTCCAGGGTGCCGTCGTCGGCGAGCGCCTTGGCGAGGTTGAGCGCCGTCTGGCCCCCGAGGGTGGGCAGCAGCGCGTCCGGGCGCTCGCGCTCGATGATCCGCGCCACGGACCCCGGTCGAAGCGGCTCGAGGTAGGTGCGATGGGCGAACTCCGGGTCGGTCATGATCGTCGCCGGATTGGAGTTCACGAGCACGACCTCGTAGCCGTCCTCGAGCAGGACCTTGCACGCCTGCACCCCGGAGTAGTCGAACTCGGCCGCCTGCCCGATCACGATCGGCCCCGACCCGATCAACAGGATCTTCTGGATGTCGTCGCGCCTAGGCAACGACCGCCTCCGCGGCTGCGAGAGCCTCGGCATGCGACGCGTAGCTTGCGCCCCTCCGAGCCAGGTCGCCCTCGTACTCGACGACGAATCCAACTTCGAGCTGGATCTCGACACCGCTGCCGCGCCCCTCGAGCATTGGACGGACGAGCACGACCACGACGGTGTCCCCCACGTCTCGGTACTCGCGGTTGCCGTACGTGATCCTCACCGCATCCACCACGTCTTTCGCCCAAACGACCATGCCCCGCTTCCCTCGATACACCCGCCCCTCCACGCCGGACGTCAGCACCGACGTGAACTCGACCTCCGGGTGCGCGTGGCGCTCGAACCAGGCCTCGACGGATTCGAGGTCGTGGCGCTCGACAGCCGCGAAGACCTGGTCGAGAAGCTCGTGCCGGTTCACGCAGCCAGCTCCATGAACTCGTCGAAGAGGTGGCGGGCGTCGTGGGGGCCGGGGCCGGCCTCGGGGTGGTACTGCACGGTGCGGCCAAGCACGTCCTTGAGCTCGAGGCCCTCGACCGTGCGGTCGTAGAGGTTCAGATGCGAGAGCTCGGCGGCGCCGAAGTCGGTCTCCCAGCGGACCGGGTCGTCGCCCTCGATCCGCTGGCCTCCGTCGGGGGGGCGGACGGCGAAGCCGTGATTCTGCGAGGTGATCTCGATCCGGCCGCTGGCGAGCTCCTTAACGGGGTGGTTGGCGCCGCGGTGGCCGAACGGCAGCTTGAAGGTCTCCAGGCCGACGGCGCGGCAGAGGAGCTGGTGTCCGAGGCAGATCCCGACCACCGGGCGCTTGCCGACGACCTCGCGGACGGTGTCGACGACGTAGTCGAGCGCCGCCGGATCGCCGGGCCCGTTGGCGAGGAAGACGAGGTCGGGCTGCTCAGCGAGCACCGCCTCGGCGGCCACGTCGCAGGGAAGCAGAGTGAGGCGGGCGCCGCGCTCCCGGAACTGATGGAGGATGCTCGTCTTGATCCCGGTGTCGAGGGCGACGACGTGGGGGCCATGGCCGTCGATACGCACCGGCTCAGCGGGGGTCACGGTGCGCGCCAGGTCGGCTCCGGCCATCGGCGGCTCGGTGGCGATCCGCTCGCGCGCCTGCCCCTCGGCAAGCTCCGCGGAGAAGATCCCCCCGCGCATCGCCCCGGCGGTCCGGATGTGGCGCACCAGCGCTCGGGTGTCGACCCCCGAGATCGCCGGGATGCCGCAGTCGCCCAGCCAGTCGAGCCAGCCGCCCTCTGCGTCGGCCGCGTCCTCGCCGTTCTTCGCCTCGCGCATGATCACCCCGCGGGCGTGGACGCGGTCGGACTCCATCGCGCCGGCGGCCACCCCGTAATTGCCGATCAGCGGATAGGTGAAGGTGAGGATCTGCCCGGCGTAGGAGGGATCGGTGACCGCCTCCTGATAGCCGGTGATCGCGGTGTTGAAGACGACCTCACCAGTCGCCAGGCCGGAGCCATCAGCCGCCCCGCACAGCTCCCCGTCAAAGCGCGTCCCGTCTTCGAGCAATACGTACCCAGCGACTGTTTCCTGGCGACCGGCGACTGGCGACTGGCGACTCATACGTTCGGCGCGTACTCCAACACCAGCTTCTGCACGGCCTTGAACTCGTCGGTGCCGGCGCGGCCGACGAGCTCGAAGAGCGCCGTCTCGACGCTGGTCAGCACGGCGCCGGCACGCTCGGCCTTAGCCAGCCCGACCCGGCGGTTCTCCTCGGTGCGCGAGCCGACCGCGTCGGTGACCACGTGCACCTCGGTCCCGCCGGCGAGCAGGTCGAGCACCGACTGGTTGACGCAGACGTGCGCCTCGATCCCGCAGACGACCGCCTGGTCGCGGCCGTCGAGGTCGAAGCCGTCGGCGGCGACGGCCGAGAAGCAGACCTTCTCGATCGGCGCGACGCCCTCGGGCAGATGGTCGGCGACCTCGGACGCGGTTCGGCCGAGGCCCTTCGGGTACTGCTCGGTGACCACGATCGGGATCCCAACTGCCCCGGCCCCGCGGACCAGCGTCGAGACCCCACGAGCGACATCATCGAACGTCGGCAACGCCTTCCGGAACGTCTCCTGGACGTCGATGACCAGCAACGCGGCGCGCTCGGCACTCAGCTTTTGGCGACTGGCGACTGGCGACTGGCGACTCACCCCGCCACCCCCAACGCAAAGCTCCGCTGCCTATAGGCGACCCGGCCGGCGGCGATCGTCATCAACACCCGTCCACGCAGCCGCATGCCGGCAAAGGCCGAGTTCGCCGACCGGCTCTCCCAGCCCTCGGCGCCGGCCTCCCACTCAGCGTCGGTGTCGACGAGGACGAGGTTGGCCTCCGTGCCCGGCGCGATCGCCGGTGGGTCGAAGTCGAACGGGGCGGCACCCCCGCTGAGGCGCTCGATCAGCGTTTCGAGCTCGAGCGCCCCGGGGAGGACGAGCTCGGTGTAGAGCGCCGAGAACGCGGTCTCGAGCCCGATGACGCCCATCGCCGCGGGCTCGAACGGAAGCTCCTTCTCGTCGCTGGAATGGGGCGCGTGGTCGGTGGCGATGCAGTCGATCGCCCCCGAGCGCAGGCCCTCGATCAGCCGCTGGCGGTCGGTCTCGGCGCGCAGCGGCGGATTCATCTTGAAGCGCGCATCGAGGCTGCGGACCCGCTCGTCGGTGAGCACGAGGTGGTGCGGGGTCGCCTCGCAGGTGACCGCTGCGCCGGCCGCCCTGGCCGCTTCGACGGCGCCGACCGACTCGCGCGCGGAGAGGTGCTGGACGTGGATGCGCGCCCCCTCGTAGGTGGCGAGCTCGCAGTCGCGCGCGATCATGGTCGACTCGGAGACCGACGGGATCCCCTCCATCCCGAGCGCCGCCGACACCTCGCCCTCGTGCATGACGCCGTCGCCGGAGAGCGCGGGGTCCTCCTCGTGCAGGGCGATCTGGCCGCCGGCGAGCCGCTGGTACTGGAGCGCGCGGCGCAGCACCCGCGCGCTGCGGACCGGGAGCCCGTCGTCCGAGAAGCCGACGGCGCCGGCGTCGGCGAGCTCGGCCATCTCGGTGAGCTCCTCCCCGCGCATCCCGCGGGTCACGCAGGCGAGGAAGCCGACCGGGACCGCGGCGTGGGCGCGGGCGCGCTCGCGCAGCGCGCTGACGTCGGCCGCCGTGTCGACCGGGGGCTCGGTGTTCGCCATCGCGAGGATCCCGCAGTAACCGCCGGCCGCCGCCGCCCGCGTCCCGGTCTCGACGTCCTCCTCGTCCTCGCGCCCGGGCGTGCGCAGGTGGACGTGCGGGTCGAAGAAGGCGGGAAACACGCTCAGGCCCTCGGCGTCGACGACTTCGGCGTCGCCGACCCCGGCGGCCCCCGCCTCCGCCAGCTCGGCCACCTCACCCTCGCGCACCACCACGTCGTGGACCCCGTCGACCTCGCTCCTTGGATCCAGCACCCGGGCGCCGCGAAGCACCAGGTCCGACTCGGGCTCGGCATCCGAGCCGCGCCAGTCAAGCGAGGAGACCGGCTTCAGCGGTGCGGGAGGAGTCACCGCTCTACGCCGGCTCTCCGATCGGGGTGGGCGCAGGCAGCTCGACGTCGGGGCGCTCGCCGCCGTCGCGCGGCTCGCGACCCGCGAGGAGCTCATAGAGGATCGCCATCCTGACCACGAGCCCGCTCTCGACCTGGGCGGTGATCAGCGAGTTGGGGCCGTCGATGACCTCCGGCGAGAGCTCGATCCCGCGGTTGACCGGGCCCGGGTGCATGAGCAGCTGGCGCGGGCCGAGCCGGCGCGAGTCGATCCCAAAGCGCGCCGTGTACTCGCGGATCGAGGGAACGAACGACTCGCTCATCCGCTCGCGCTGCATCCGCAGCACGTAGACGACGTCCGCCTCTCCGAGCCGCTCGAGGTCGTGGGCGACCTCGCAGCCGAGCGCGGCCTCGATCCCGCGCGGGAGCAGGGTCGGCGGGCCGCACACCGTCACCTTGGCGCCGACCATCGCGAAGGCGAGAGCGCAGGAGCGGGCGACGCGGCTGTGGAGCACGTCGCCGACGATCCAGATCCGCTTGCCCGCGAGCGACCCCATCCGCCGGCGCAGGGTGTAGACGTCGAGTAGCGCCTGGCTCGGGTGCTCGTGCTTGCCGTCGCCGGCGTTGATGACCGCCGCCTCGGTCCAGCCGGCGACGAGCTGCGCGGCCCCGGCGTGGGGCGAGCGGATCACGATCGCCTCCGGCCCGTAGGCGGACAGCGTTGCGATCGTGTCCTTGAGCGACTCCCCCTTGTCTACCGACGAGCCGCTTGCCTTCACCGAGACCACGTCGGCCGAGAGCCGCTTCGCCGCCAGCTCGAACGAGGAGCTGGTGCGGGTGCTCGACTCATAGAAGAGGCTGACGATCGTGCGTCCGCGAAGGGTCGGCACCTTCTTGATCTCGCGCCGTCCGACCTCGGCGAAGCTCTCGGCCCTCGACATGATCCGCTCGACGTCCGAGCGCTCGAGGTCCTCGATCGCAAGCAGGTGCCTCATCGTCTCCTCACTCCTCCCCCGCCGTCGTCGCGGCGGTCTGAATGGTTCGCTCGATCGCGACCTCGTCGACCTCGTCGGTTTCCTCCAGGCGGACGAAGACGCGCTCGTCGCGGGCGGTCGGCAGGTTCTTGCCCACGTAGTCGGGCCGGATCGGCAGCTCGCGGTGGCCGCGGTCGGCGAGCACCGCGAGCTGTACACGTGCGGGGCGCCCGTAGTCGAAGAGCGCGTCGATCGCGGCGCGCACGGTGCGTCCGGTGAACAGGACGTCGTCGACGAGGACGACGGTGCGGCCGTTCAGCTCGAAGTCCAGGTGCGACGCGTGGACGACGGGCTGGGCACCGGGCTCGCGATTGGGCAGGTCGTCGCGATAGAAGGCGATGTCGAGGTCGCCGAGCGGCACCTCGGATCCACCCAGCTCGCCGACCAGCGCGTGCAGGCGGCGGGCGAGCACCGCGCCGCGGGTGTGGATGCCGACCAGGGCGACCGACTCCGAGGCCGGGTTCTTCTCCACGATCTCATGCGCGATCCGCACCAGCGTGCGGCGAAGATCGTCGCGGCCGAGTACGACCCGTTCCGGGTCGGTTGTCATGCGTGCCCCTTCCTGGCCTCGCGGGACCGGGTTAAAGGAACCGAGAGGGCGAGAGTAGCAGCGACGGCGGCGCGGTCCGGCGTACCGGCGCGGGCTGTCCTGCTACTCCGGTAAAGATCAGCGCGATGAAGCCGAGCGTCGCCAGCGCGATCGAGGCCCACAGCGCCGCCGGGCGGCGCTTTGCCGCCGGGGGCGTGCAGAGCTTCGTCCGCGAGCAGGGCGAGGGGCCGACGGTGGTGCTTCTGCACGGGGTTCCCTCGAGCTCCTACCTCTACAGGAAGCTGATCCCGGCGCTCGCCGACCAGGGCATGCGCGCGGTCGCGTTCGACTTCCCCGGGCTCGGGCTCGCCGATCGCCCGGTCGACTTCGACTACAGCTGGTCGGGGCTCGCGGGCTGGACCGGCCAGGCGATCGACGCGCTCGGGATCGAGCGCTGCCACCTGGTCGTCCACGACATCGGCGGGCCGGTCGGCTTCGAGTGGGCGATCCGGAACTCCGAGCGGATGCTGTCACTGACCGCGCTCAACACGCTGGTCGACGTCGCCACCTTCCACCGCCCGTGGACGATGCACCCGTTCTCGATCCGCGGGGTCGGCGAGCTCTGGCTTGCCGGACTGCGGCCGTTCGCGATGTCGGAGCTCTTCTACCTCCAGACGATCGCCGACCGTGCGGCGGTCCCCCGTCACGAGGTCTATGCCTACTACTACCTGCTGAAGCGGGTCGACCGCGGGCGGGCCTTCCTGC
Source organism: Solirubrobacterales bacterium (assembly GCA_050697155.1). Lineage (GTDB taxonomy): Bacteria > Actinomycetota > Thermoleophilia > Solirubrobacterales > 70-9 > JBOGZD01. Next base: position 18,895 of record JBOGZD010000017.1, read on the forward strand.
GCATCATGCGCGGCTTCGAGCTCACCGAGGCCAAGCAGCGCTTCTACTACGACGGCCTCGCCGATCGCTCCTACCCCGCGCGGATCGTCTGGGGGGAGCGCGATCCGGCGCTCGGGATCGAGCGCCTGCGGGCGGTGCAGGCCGCGCTTCGGGTCGACGAGCCGGTGATGCTGCCGGCAAAGCACTTCCCGCAGGAGGACCAGGCGCCGGCCGTGGCGACGGCGATCGCCGACCTCGTCGCGCCGCTGGGATAGCTACTCGGGCTCCGCGGCAGCGGGAGTCCGTCGGGCGCCGTTCTCGACCAGCCGCGGCTCGCCGCGCTCGGGGAACGGGATCTCGACCAGGTCGAAGTCGCGCGGGGCGACGACGCTCGGGAACGCCTCTCGGGCCTCGCCGAGGACCGCGTTGACGTCGTAGCGCGAGGAGACGTGGACGAGCGCCAGCATCCGCGCTCCCGCGTCGCGCGCCAGCTCGGCGGCCTGGCGGGCGGTCGAGTGGCCCGTCTCGGTCGCGCGGGGCGCCTCCTCGTCGGCGAAGCTGCCGTCGTGGACCAGCAGCTGCGCCTCGTGCGCGGCGACACTGGTCATCTCGCAGGGCGCGGTGTCGCCGGTGATCACGATCTTCCGGCCCGCCCGGGAAGCGCCCATCACGTCCTCGGGGCGCACGGTGCCCGCACTCCCCTCGACCGCCTCGCCGCGCTGCAGCCGGCCGAGGTCGGGCCCGTGGGTGACCCCGAGCCGGGCGGCCGCCTCGGGGTCGAGGTGCCCCGGGCGCTCGTCCTCGACCAGGGCGTAGCCGTACGCGCGCATGCGGTGCTCGACCGCGAACGAGCGGACCTCGAACTCGTCGTGGCGCACCGCCTCGCCCGGCTCGACCTCGACCAGCTCGACCTCGTAGGCGAGCCGGCCGAAGATGCGCCCGAGCGCCTTGAACAGCTCGATCAGGCCGGGCGGGCCGATCACCCGCAGCTCGCGCTCGCGCCCCTGCAGGTCATAGGTCTTCAACAGCCCCGGGATCCCGAGGTAGTGGTCGGCGTGGAAGTGGGTGACGTAGATCTCGTCCACCTGCACCAGACCGACCGAGCGCTGCATCTGGCGCTGCGACCCCTCGCCGCAGTCGAACAGCAGCCGGTCGCCGCCCACACGCGCCAGCAGGCAGGCGGTAGCCCGCCGGGCGGTAGGCACCGACCCACCGGTGCCGAGGAAGACCAGGTCCATGTCCACGGCCGGCAACGGTAGCCGCCGTCTCGCCGACTCGCCCGCAGCTACGCGCAGGCGACGCCGAGGATGCGCGGTGTCACCGGCCAGGCGCGAGCGTGCTCGGGAAACCCGAAGCCGCGGCAGCGCTCGATCCGAAACCCGCTTCGCTCGATCGCCCCGAGGGTGTCGAGGTTGGGCCGACAGCCGCCCATCACCCGACGCCAGACCGGCTCTACCGCGTCCTGGTAGCGCCCGAACCCCGGGCGCCGGGAGCGGACGTGCTCGTAGAAGCGAAGCTCGCCGCCGGGGCGCAGGACGCGTTGGAACTCGGCCAGAGCGGCAGCCTGGTTGGGCACCGAGCAGAGCACGCCCGCGACCACCACGGCATCGACCGAGCGGGCGTCGAGCGGGAGCGCCTCGGCGGTGCCGTCGGCCACGCGGACGTCGATCGGGATCGAGCGCGCCCTCCCCTCCGCCTGCCCGCGCAGGTACGGCTCCGGCTCGACCGCCACGAGCTCAGCGACCGTGGCCGGGAAGTGCTCGAAGTTGATCCCGTTCCCCGCCCCCACCTCGACCACCCGCCCCGAGAGCCCCGCGAGGAGCTCGCGCCGAAGCGCGTCCTCGCCGCGACCCTTGTCCTTGGCGGCGAACCGATCGAAAAGCCGGGCGAAGATCGGGTTGTTGACGTCCCCCTCAGGCACGGCCCAACGCTAGCGTCGCGTCCGGCTAAGCTGACCTCAAGCTGCGCCCGTAGCTCAGGGGATAGAGCGACTGCCTCCGGAGCAGTAGGTCGCAGGTTCGAATCCTGCCGGGCGCGTCACAGGTGGTCGCCGACCGTGGACCGCGCTCACCGAGCGCGATAGCCGAGGTTGACCGTGTAGATGCCGGCGGGGGCGTCGGCATCGCGGGGCGAGCCGGTGACGAAGCCGATGCCGACGTCGCGGTAGTCGCGGTTGAGCAGGTTGGCGCGGTGAGAGGAGCTCGTCATCCAGTTGTCGACCACCGCCCGCGGGGTGCCGCGTTGCTTCAGCCCCCAGCCGATGTTCTCCTTGAACCGCCAGAGGCTGAGGCCGTCTACGAGGTAGCCGCTCGCCCGCAACCGACTCTCGAGCCCACCCTCGCCGGGGCATCGATGGGCAAAGCACCCGCTCCCCCGCATCCGCTTGCTGTGCCGCTGCGCCGCACGCTGGAGTTTTCGGCTGCGGTCGAGCGCCCGAACGCCGGCCGCGCGGCGCTCGCGGTTGATCAGGCAGCGCATTGCCTTGCGAGCCTCGCCGGCGGTGAGGTCGGCGGGTCGCCGATCCGCCGTGGCCCCGCACGCCGCCCGGACCTCCGCGGGAGCCACACTCGCGCATGCCAGCGCCGCGAATGCGAGCGCCAGCCACGTTGCGACGGTCAGCGAGCGACGGATGTGTGCCCCCCACCGCCTTACGGCCGTACTTGAAATCAGGTACGCAGCGCAAGTATGCCCGAATCAGCCTGGCGCCGGGGGGCGGACTTCGGGGTGGGCCCCGTACCAGTCGATCGTTCTCTGCAGGCCCTGCTCGAGCTCGACCGCGGGCTCCCAGCCGCAGGTCTCCCGCAGCCGCGTCGGGTCGACGTACTGGCGGTCGATCTCGCCCTCGGGGTTGCCGGCGCCGCGAACGTCGGGCTCGACCCCGGTGCCGGCGAGGCGCGTGATCGTGGCGACGACGTCGCCGACCGCGTGCGCCCTGCCGCCACCGGCGTTGAACGCCCGGCCGCGGACCTCTTCACGGTCGAGGTTGTCGGCGATCGCCAGGTAGGCGCCGGCGGCGTCCTCGATGTAGAGGAAGTCGCGCTCCGGCGAGCCGTCGGAGCGCAGGATCGGCGAGCGGCCGTCGAGCGCGGCGCAGACCGCCTCCGGGATCAGGCGGGAGAAGTTGAGGTCGCCGCCGCCGTAGATGTTCGCGAACCGCGTGACGGCGACCGGCAGCCCGTAGCTGGGCCAGTAGCTGCGGGCGATGATGTCGGCGGCGGCCTTCGAGGCCTCGTACGGCGCCGTGGCCTGGAGCGCGAACTCCTCGCGGTAGGGGAGCTCGTCATGTGCGCCGTATGCCTTGTCCGACGATGCGACCACCACCCGCTCCACCCCCTCGGCGAGGCAGGCGTCGAGCAGGGTCCAGGTGCCGCGCACGTTGGTCTCGAACCCGCGCACCGGCGACGCCTGGACGGTGCCGACGATCGTCTCCGCGGCGAGATGGAAGACGCTCTCTACCTCGTGCTCGCGCAGCAGCCGGCGCAGCAGCTCGCCGTCGCCCAAGTCGCCGGTGACGTCGACGACCTCGGACTCGATCTCGAGCAGCGTGAGCGTCGAGCTCGGCCGCTCCTGGCGCCCCTTGTCGAGCGAGACCACGTCGCCGCGCTCGAGCAGCGCCCGCGCCAGCCACGCACCCGCGAACCCGCGCGCCCCGGTGACCAACGCGGTGCTCACGGGCTCGTCACCTCCTCGCGGTCCCAGACCCGCCACGGAGCCTCCCCGGCGGCCCAGAGGTCGTTCAGCGTCACCGCGTCCTTGTAGGTGTCCATGCAGTCCCAGAACCCGTGGTGGCGGAAGGCCGCCAGCCGGCCCTCGGCGGCGACCCGCTCGAGCGGGTCGCGCTCGAGCACGCTGGTCTCCTCGACGTAGTCGAGGAAGGTGGGCTCGAGGCAGAAGAAGCCACCGTTGATCCAGTACTCGAGCCGAGGCTTCTCGCGAAAGCCCGAGATCCGCTCCGACTCCTCGTCGATCACCGCGATCCCCCACTGGCTGTAGGGACGGACGACGGTCATCGTCGCCTCGGCCTGCTCGCGCCCATGGAAGGCGAGCTGCGCCTCGAGGTCGATGTCGGCGACCCCGTCGGCGTAGGTGAGGCAGAAAATCCCCTCGCGCAGCCGCTCGGCGGCGCGGGCGACGCGGCCGCCGGTCGGCGTCTCCAGGCCGGTGTCCACGCACTCGACCTCGATCGGCTCCAGCCAGCGCTCCGCGGCGATGAAGTCGGCGATCATCTCGCCGCGGTAGCCGGTGAGCAGGAGGAAGCGGCGAAAGCCCTGCGCGGCGTAGATCTGGATCACGTGCCAGAGGATCGGCTTGCCCCCGATCTCGACCAGCGCCTTCGGGATCGCGTGGGTGTGCTCCTGCAGGCGAGTACCGCGGCCACCACAGAGGATGGCGACCGGGACGTCGGCGGGGGCCGGCGGATCGGGGCCGCCGGATCCCGCGCTACCCACCGGCGACGGCGGGCAGGATCGTCACCTCGTCGCCGTCCTCGAGCGCCGTCTCGAGGCCGTCCTGAAAGCGGATGTCCTCGCCCGAGACGTAGACGTTGACGAACCGCCGCAGGGTCCCGTCCTCGGTGATCCGCTCGCGGAGGTCCTCGTGATCGGTGAAGACCGCGTCGAGCGCCTCGCCCACCGTGGCGCCGTCGACCTCGATCTCCCCCTCCCCATCGGTCACGGCGCGAAGCTGCGCCGGGATCTTCACGGTTACCGCCATATCGGCGCGCAAATTTAGATCATCGCGCGCCCGGCCGGGTCCACTCGCGCGTTTGGATGGTGGCGGCGGAGGCTTTCCCTGGGATCGCGTCGTGGCCCTATCGCTCCGGCCGAGGCTGCGCAGGCGGGGAATCCGGACCCTCGCCGCCCGGTGACGCCGCCGCGCGCAGCCCTTCGATCGCGGCGATCAACTGCAGCCAGCCGCGGAACTCATGGGCCGCCCCCTCGCCGGCGCGCAGCGACCCGACGATCGGGTCGCTGCGCGCGTCGAGCTCGAGGCGGACCTGGATGCACCCCTCGTCGGCCATCTCCAGTCAGCAGATCACCTGGAGGTGGAAGACCGCGTCTGTGATACCGCCCGCGTCGCGGGTCTTCACTTCGACGACCTCCGGATCTGCCCCGTCCTGGCGCTGCTCGGTCACGAGCATGACCCCCGGCGCGAAGCCGGGCGTCGCCCCTGGCGCGGCGTGTCCGGCGATCCAGGAGCACTGACTGACATCGCGGTTGAAGGTCACGTCGTACTCGCCTTCATCGACCCGCGTCGCGTCGACCGCGTTCGCGCCTCTGATCAGCGCGCCGTCGTGGTTGACGACGGCGAACAGCCGCTGCGCGTACTGGTCGGCCGGTACCCCGCCGAGGCTGCTGGCGTTGCCGGCAGTCTTGGCGCTGTTCACGTTGAGCCCCGACTCCCGCTTGTTGATCCGCTTGTTCGCCTGCTTCTTGGCGATCTTCTTCACCTTCGACTTGGTGATCGCGCGGGTCACCGCGTCGGTGCCCGCCACCGCCGTCCCCGCCACCGCGAGGCTCAACGCCACCACCGCGATCACCATCGCCGGCGACGGCGCCTTCGACCTGCGTGCGTTCATGTGGATCCTCCTGGTTCGATTGACTCGGGTTCGCCCGGCCAGTCTCGAACCGGAAGCGGCGCTTCGCGACGGGGGTCCACCCTGGGATTGACCCTGGATTTCGCGGGGCGCCGTGCCCGCGGACCGATTCGAGGGCCGGCGTCAGCCGCTGCCGGCAAGCGCCCGCGGAAGCTCCGATCGCGAGCTGAGGTCGAGCTTGCGGTAGGTGTGGCTGAGGTGCATCTCGACCGTCTTCAGGCTGACGAACAGGGTGGCGGCGATCTCGCGGTTGCTGAGGCCCTCCGCGGCCATCGTCGCGACCCGTTGCTCGGTCGGGGTGAGCGCCTCGAGGCCGCTCACGGGTCGCCGGCGGGGGCGGGCTCCGGTTGCGAGGAGCTCCTCGTGCGCCCATGCCTCGAGCGCGACGCCACCGCACTCGTGTGCGAGCTCGAGCGCGCGGCGAAGCGGCTCTCGCGATGCCTTGCGCTCGCCGGCGCGCCGCCGCGCGGCGCCGAGGTCGGCCAGGGCGCGGGCGCGCTCGAGCTCCGCGGCTGAGGCCTCGAGCACCGAAACCGCCTGAGTCAGCGAGCGCATCCCGACGGCCTCGCCGGCGGCCAGTCCGTGCACCCGCAACGCGACGCCGAGGGCGCGAGGGGCGCCGAAGCGGCGAGCCAGGGAGACCTCCTCGGTCGCGAGCTCGAGCGCCCGTTCGCCCTCCCCGAGGGCGAGATGAGCCAGCGCCGCGCGAGAGCGCCAGGCGACCCAGAGCCCGCTCTTCGCCCCCCAGCCGCGTTCCCAATCGGCAACGAGCTCGAGGCTCTCCAGCGCCTCGGCGGGCTCGCCTTGGGCGATTCGCAGGGCCGCCACCCCGTCGTGAAGGACCTGGAGCTGGAGCAGGCTGCGGTTGTAGCGGTCCGGGCTGAATCGCTCCGCGACCGCGACCGCCTCGTCGAGCTCTCCCGAGTCGACGAGGGCGAGCAGCAGCGTTCCGGCGGCGTTCGGCACCGCGATCTCCACCCGGCCCTCTTCGGCGGTCAGCTCGACGCAGGTGCGCGCATCCGCCGCGGCGGCTGCGAGCTTGCCGCGGCCGTAGCGCGCCCGGGCCCGGAACGCCGATGCCAGCATCAGCCCGGGGGTCGAACCGCGAGCGCGCGCCTCCACGATCGCCTCGGTCAGCGCGCGCTCGGCCTCGTCGAGGCGATCGGCGACGGTCAACGAGCCGGCCGCGAGGTAAACCGGCGGGGCATCGGCGCTCAGCTCGGCGACGAGCCGGCCGCCGGCGAGGGCGCGCTTGGCCAGCGCCGCGACATCATCGGCGGTCCCGCCCACCACCGCGCGCTCGGCGGCGAGGTGGGCAAGGATCGGCAGCGGTGGCTCGGGCAACCGCTCTGCAGCCGCGACCAGCTCCCGTATTCGGGGAGCGACGGCGCGCCGGGTGGGAATCGACTGGTGTGCCATCTGGATCACGAGCCCGGTGACGCGATCCCGCAGCCGCGGCAGACGCCCGCCCGCCTCGGCGACGGTGCGCTCGATCACCGCAGCCGCTTGCTCGCCGCGGTCGGCGAATGCCAGTGACTCGCCAAGGGCGAGCCCCGCCCGGATTCGCAGCCCCGGCTCGGAGGCGGACTCGAACGCCTCGCGAAAGCATTCCGCGGCGCGCCGATCGCCGCTCCGGGCCGCCGCGACACCGAGCTTGAAGAGCAGCGCGGCGCGCGTCTCGTCCGGGAGCGGCTCCTCGAGAGCACGATCGAGGAAGGTCACCGCCGAGTCCGGCGCGCCCCGGGCGAGTGCGGCGTCGGCGGCCGCTCGAAACGCGCCCGCGGCCCACGGCTGCCGGACCGGCCCCGCGGCGCGGAGCTGCGCCGCGACCCGTTCCGGCTGAGCGTCATGCTCGTTGAGCAGACGGGCGGCATCCGCGTGGGCGCGCATCCGCTCGCCCGGCGGTAGGTCGCCGTAGACCGCCTCGCGGATCAGCGGGTGGGCGAACTCCAGCGGCCCCTCGGAACGGAACAGATCCGCGCGGGCGAGAGCGTCCGCCGCCTCGCTGGCCGCTGCCTCGTCGAGTCCCGCCACCTGCTGGGCGAGACGCAGGTCGACGTTGGTACCGAGCACCGCCACGGCTCGCGCGAGCCGAGCAGCCGAGGCCGGCAGCCGCGCGAGCCGCACCAACACGTGGTGGGTGACCGCGTCCGGCACCACGCCGGCGATATCCGGAAGCTCACTCGCATCGACGTCAACGCTGTCGGAGCGAAGTGCCGTGACGAGCTCGCCGACCAGAAACGGGTTCCCCCCCGACGCCGCGTGACAGGCATCGCAGAGCTCGGCGGTGGCCGCGTCGCCGAGCGCCCCGCGGACGATCCGCGCCACGCCGGCCTCGCTGAGCGCCGCGGGCCGAAGCGAGGTCGCGCGGGCGTCTGAGCGAAGCGCCCCGATCTCGTCGCCCTTCGCCTCCGGCTCGGCCGGGCGCAGGGACAGCAACAACGCGACCGGCAGGTCGCCGATCCGCCGCGCCAGGTAGTGAAGGAAGCGAAGCGAGGGCCGGTCGGACCAGTGCAAGTCGTCGACCGCGAGCAGCAGCGGGCTTCGTTCGCCCCAGTTCGACACGAGCCAGTAGAGGCCGTGGAGGACCGTGTAGCCGCGATCCGCAACCGCACCGTCGGGCGAACGGTCGGCGCCGAGCAGCACGATCGCGGACGGCGCCGCGGGACCGTCGAGGAACGCGTCTCGATCGCCGTCGCTTGCCCGACGCAGCGACGCTTCGAACAACTGACGCACGACACCGAACGGGAGGTCTCGCTCGAGCTCGCCGCCACGCGCGAACAGCGCCTCGAGCCCCTCGCGCTCGGCCGCTTCGCGCGCTTCGTCGAGCAGGCGCGTCTTGCCGATCCCCGGCCGCCCCTCGATCACGGCAAGTCGGCCACTGCCCGCCCGCGCCGAGGCGAGCATGGCCTCCAGTTCCGCGAGCTCCGCCTCGCGTTCTAGCAGCGCCCCCAGGGCGCTCACCGGCACCTGCGGGCCTCCTTTACCCCCCGCTGGTTCCCGACCTGTCGTCAGCGAAGTTTTACACCGTCGGGGCCGGCGGAGCAATCGATTCGGTGTTCGCGGGCGACTCGCTGCCGGCGAGCGCCCACGGCAGCTCCGAGCGCAAGCTCAGATTCCGGGGAGCACTAGGCCTTCACGACCACCTTCTCGCAGCTCTGCGAGACCTTGTCCTTTGCGTCGGCGATCACCTTGTCCTTGCCGCCACCGCAGTTGACCTTGTCCTTGCCGCCCCCGGCCGCCTTGAGCTTGTCCTTGCCGGGACCGCCCTTGAGCTTGTCCTTGCCTCCGCCGCCGGCGAGCTTGTCCTTTCCGCCGCCTCCCGAGAGCTTGTCCTTGCCTCCGCCGCCCTTGAGGTTGTCCTTGCCCGCAGCGCCCTTGAGGTTGTCCTTGCCGCCGTTGCCGGCCAGGCGGTCCTTGCCGGCGCCGCCGTTTACCTGGTCCTTGCCGGCGCCGCCCTTGAGCTTGTCGTTGCCCTGGTCGCCCGAGACGCAGTCGTTGCCGCCGCCTGCGCTGGCGGTGTCGTTGCCGCCCAGACCCGCGATCGCATCGGGGCCGTCGGTGCCGGTGAGGGTGTCGTCACCATCCGTGCCATCGAACCGCAGCGCCCCCTGGCCCTGGCAGTCGGCGGCCTGGACCTCGACCGCGCCGATGTCGCTGCCGTCGGGGCTCGCCCCGTTGGCGATCGCCGACAGGTCCTGGGTTCGGGCGAGGCCGCGCTGGTCGGTCTGGAGGTTGTTGTTTACCCCGACGTCGAGCGCCGGGCTGGTCGGCGCCGGCAGGTGGGTTAGGGTCGGGCCGCCGTTGCCTGCAAGCGGGCCGAGCTGTGGGTCGACGCCGAACAGGTTCGAGCCGGCCGGGGTCTCGGCGAGCGTCGCGCCTCCGGTGACGGTCGGGTCCTCGATCAGCGAGAACCCGGTCGCGAACGTCCCCGCGCTGCCGTCGACGTCCTCGCCGCCCTCGCCCGAGCTGTTGTTGGCGACGATCGTCGAGGAGAGGGTCAGCGTGTCGGTCTCGCCGTCGGCGTCGTCGTCTTGGCCGACCAGGAAGATCCCGCCGCCGCTCGCGAAGCCGGTCGCCTCGGCCTGGTTGTCGACGATGGTCGAGTTGGTGACCGCGATCGGCTCGTCGAAGAACGGGAAGGCGCTGATCCCGCCGCCGTAGTAGGCGGAGTTGCCCGAGATCGTCGAGTTGCGGACCACGCTCGGACCGGACGGGCCGAGGAACCAGACCCCGCCGGCCGCCTCCTCGGCGGAGTTGCCCGAGACCGTCGTCGCGTCGAGGGTGAGCCCGGCGTCGTCGCCGCCGTCGCCCCGGAACGAGATCCCGCCCGCGTCCTCGTTGCTGGTGTTGTTCGCCACGGTCGTGCTCTGGAACACCGCGTCGCCGCTCGCATACCCGACGTAGACCCCGCCCCCGTCCCCCTCGGCGAGGTTGTCTGAGATCGTCGTGTTCGTGACCGTGAGCTGGGTCGCCGCGTCACCGGCGGCGCCGTAGAGGTAGATCCCGCCGCCGCGGTCGCCGGCCTCGTTCGCGGTGATCAGGCTGTTGACCACCGTCAGCGAGCCGCCCTCGACGTAGACGCCGCCGCCGTCGGAGGCGGCGTAGTTGCCGGTGATCACCATGTCGGCGAGGGTGAGGTCGGCCGGCTCGCCGAAGAACGGGATGCTCTCGATCCCTCCCCCGTAGCCGCCGCTGGCGCCGGCGGTGTCGCCACCGGTCACGGTCAGGCCCGAGATCGTCACCGGCGTGTTCGGCTCATCGAAATCCAAGAGGTAGAAGACCTGGTCGATGCCCTGGCCGTCGATGGTGATCACGCTCGCGCCCGGGCCCTGGATCTCGAGCGGCTCGTCTCTGATCTGAAGGTCCTCGTCGATCTCGATCGTCCCGCTGAGCCCGGAGGCGAAGGTGATCAGGTCGGCCTCGCCGTTCGTGTTCGCCTCGGTGATCGCCGTCGGGAGGCTGCCGTCGCCGGTGTCCTCGAGGTTGGTGACCTCAATCGTGTCGGCCTGCGCCGCGGGGGCGAGCAGGACGGTCGCGCCGAGCGCGGAGCCGGCGCCGAGCGCCGTCTTGGCCAGCCTGCTGTGACCCGCCGCTTGGCGCTGCTCGCGGGCCCTGCGAATCGATCGTTCAGACATCCCTACCTCCTAGCCCCTCACGACCACCTTCTCGCAGCTCTGCGAGACCTTGTCCTTTGCGTCGGCGATCACCTTGTCCTTGCCGCCACCGCAGTTGACCTTGTCCTTGCCGCCCCCGGCCGCCTTGAGCTTGTCCTTGCCGGGACCGCCCTTGAGGCGGTCCTTGCCGCCGCCGCCCGAGAGCTTGTCCTTGCCGGCGCCGCCTGAGAGCTTGTCCTTTCCTCCCCCGCCCTTGAGGTTGTCCTTGCCCGCTTGGCCCTTGAGCTTGTCCTTGCCGCCGCCGCCCTTGAGCTTGTCCTTGCCCGCGTCGCCGTTTACGCAGTCCTTGCCGGCCTTGCCGTTGGCGGTGTCGTTGCCGCCCAGGCCGCGCAGGAAGTCGGGGCCGCCGGTGCCGATCAGGGTGTCGTTTGCGTCGGTGCCCCTGAACTCGGGCACGGTCTGGCCCTGGCACTGGGCGTTTCCGGGCAGCCCGCCCTCGCCGGGCTGGAGCTCTGTGGCGCCGATGTCGGTGCCGTCTGAGCCCGGTCCGTTGGCGACCGCGACCGCGTCGAAGGTGCGCGGCACACCGCGCTGGTCGGTGGCCAGGCCGTTTGCGGTCCCGTGGTCAATCGCCGGGGATGTCGCCGCCGGCAGGTGGGTGGGGGTGGGGCCGCCGTTTTCGGCCAGCGCGCCGAGCGCCGGGTCTGCGCCGAAGACGTTCGAGCCCGCCGGGGCCTCGGCGATGGTCGCGCCCCCGGGCGGATTCGGGTCCTCGATGAGCGAGAACCCGGTCGCGAACGTCCCCGGCTCGGGGCCGCCGCCGTCGAGGTCGCCCGCGCCCTCGCCCGAGCTGTTGTTGGCGACGATCGTCGAGGAGAGCGCCAGCGTGTCGGTCTCGCCGTCGCCGTCGCCGTCTGCGCCGAACAGGAAAACCCCGCCGCCGCTCGCCTCGGCCTCGTTGTCGACGATGGTCGAGTTGGTGACCGCGATCGGCTCGTCGTAGAACGGGAGGGCGTCGATCCCGCCGCCGAAGTAGGCGGAGTTGCCCGAGATCGTCGAGTTGCGGACCAGGCTCGGACCCGAGGGGGCGACGAGGTAGATCCCGCCGCCCCCGTTGTCGGCGGAGTTGCCCGAGACCGTGGTCGCGTCGAGCGTGAGCCCGGCGTCGGCGCCGGCGGCGCCCCGGAACCAGATCCCGCCCCCCCCGAACCCGCCGCTGCTGGTGTTGTTCGCCACGGTCGAGCCCTGGAACACCGCGTCGCCGCTCGCGTCGCTGACGTAGACCCCGCCCCCGTAAAAGTCGGCGAGGTTGTCGGAGATCGTCGTGTTCGTGACCGTGAGCTGGGTCGCCGCCTCACCGGCGGCGCCGTAGAGGTAGATCCCGCCGCCGCGGTTGCCGGCCTCGTTCGCGGTGATCAGGCTGTTGACCACCGTCAGCGAGCCGCCCTTGACGTAGACGCCGCCGCCGTCGGCGGCGGCGTCGTTGCCGGTGATCACCATGTCGGCGAGGGTGAGGTCGGCCACCTCGTCGTCGAACGGGATGCTCGCGATC
>JBOGZD010000018.1:0-31110 GCA_050697155.1 Solirubrobacterales bacterium
CAGCCGGCGCGCCCAGAGCGCGGGGCCGCCCCGCCCGGCGCCGAGCGGTGGCGGGCGCTCGCCGCCCGCTGGGGCGACGACGTCATCCTCCGCCGCCGGATCCTCGGTGGGGTCGCGCTGCTCGCGGCCGTGGTCCTGGTGGTCGCCGGCGTGGCGGCGGTCGCCGACCGGTTCGGCGGCGACGGCGAGCCCGCACCGTCGGAGACAGCGGCGAAAACCACGACGGTGACGATCCCCGAGGGACTCGACCACCGTCAGATCGCCGACGTCGCCGAGGAGGCGGGGCTGCCCGGCAACTACGCGCGCGAGAGCCGCAGCTTCAAGGGCTTCGACCCCGGCAAGTACGGCGCCGGCGATCCCCCCAACCTCGAGGGCTTTCTCTTCCCGGACACCTGGAACGACCTGCCGCGCCGGGCCACGGTCAAGGACCTGATCTCGCGCCAGCTCGAAGCCTTCAAGCAGAACATCAGGCAGGTCGACCTCTCCCGCGCGAGGTCGCGGAACCTGAACGAGTACGACGTGCTCAAGATCGCCTCGATGGTCGAGCGCGAGATCCAGGTGCCCGAGGAGCGCCGGCTGGCGGCGGCGGTGATCTACAACCGGCTCGCCGCCGGCAACCCGCTCGGGATCGACGCGACGATCCGCTACGAGGACGGCAACTACGACGAGCAGCTCACCGAGTCCCGGCTCGCCGAGGACACGCCGTACAACACCCGCACCAACACCGGCCTGCCGCCGACGCCGATCGGCAACCCCGGCCTGGCGTCGATCAAGGCGGCCGCCAACCCGGCCCGCTCGGATGCCTTCTACTTCGTGATCAAGCCCGGCACCTGCAACGAGCACGTCTTCGTCGAGACCGAGGAGGAGTTCGCAGAGGCCGAGGCCGAGTACCAGGCCGCGCTCGAGGAACAGGGCGGCTCGCCCACCGAGTGCTGAATGCCAAAGCTCGCCGTCCTCGGTGACCCGGTTTCCCACTCCCGCTCGCCCGCGATGCACAACGGTGCGCTGGCCGAGTTGGGGCTCGCCGACGAATGGAGCTACGAGGCGATCGAGGTCCGCGCCGAGGACTTCGAGGCGCGCGTCCGCGCGATGCCTGCCGAGGGCTTCGCCGGCGCCAACGTCACCGTGCCCCACAAGCTCGCCGCGCTGGCGCTCGCCGACAACGCCACGGAGACCGCGCGCGCGATCGGTGCCGCCAACACGCTCACCTTCGCCGGCGGCCGGATCGAGGCCGAGAACACCGACGCCGCAGGGCTAATCGGAGCGATCGGCGAGCCGGTCACCGGGCGGCGCGCGCTGGTGCTCGGCGCCGGCGGCTCGGCCCGTGCCTGCGTTTGGGCCCTGCGAGAGGCCGGTGCCGAGGTGGACGTCTGGAACCGGACGCCGAAGAAGGCCGAGGCGCTCGCCGCCGAGCTCGGCGCCAGTCTCGCCGAGCGCCACGAGCACACGCAACGTCTGGAGGCTGACCCCTACGAGATTCTCGTCAATGCGACCACGGTCGGCGTCGCGGAGGCAAACGCGGAGGCCGCGGCCCGGAGGTCGGGCGTGGATGCCGAGCCTGCGGACCTAAAGCCGCTGCCGCTGGCGGCCGATGCCATTGGGGCAACACACGTCGTGGTGGACCTGCCCTACGGGCCCTCGCCGACGCCGCTCGCACGGCTCGCGCGCGAGCGTGGGGCGAAGGTCGTCGACGGGCTCGAGGTTCTCGTCCACCAGGGTGCCGCCTCGCTGGCGATCTGGACCGGGCTCGACCCGCCACTGGAGACGATGCGAAGGGCGGCACGTGAGAGCTAGAGCCAGATGGCAACGGAGAAGCGTCCCGGATACCTGCGACCCGTCGACGGCGGGGCCGCGCAGTCGCCCGCGGTCGAGCCCGAGCCCGACCTCCAGGACGTTGGAACCCCAGGGCTGACCCCGCCGCTCGGCCGCGGCAACTCGGCGATGTTCCTCACCGACGTCGTCGTCGAGCTCGGCTATGCGACCCGCGAGCGTGTCGACCAGGTGATCGACGAGGCGCGAGTTGCCGGCCGCTCCGCCGACGGGCTGCTGGTCGAGCACAACCTGATCGACGCCGATCAGCTCTCGCGGGCGATCGCCGAGCGCTACGGGCTCGACCACGTCGACCTCAACGCCTACCACGTCGACATGGGCGCGGCCAACCTGCTCTCGATCAGCGCAGCGCGCCGCTATCGCGCGGTGCCGGTCGGCTACCTCGACAAGAAGACCCTCGTGGTCGCCACCGCCGACCCCGCAAACGTGCTCGCGATCGACGACATCCAGATGATCACCGGCCTTGGCTGCCGGGTCGCGGTCGCGGCAGCCGACGACATCGACGCGCTGATCCGACGGCTGAACACGCTCGAGACGGCGGTGACCGAGGCGGCCGACGAGGACGAGGAGGCGGAGGGCCTCGGCGAGGTCACCGAGCTGCGCGAGTCCGCCGACGACGCTCCGGTGATCAAGCTGGTCTACTCGGTCCTGGGGCAGGCGGCGAACGAGGGCGCCTCCGACATCCACTTCGAGCCAGGCGAGGACGACATGAGGGTCCGCTTCCGCGTCGACGGGGTCCTCTACGAGGCGGCCAGGGTGCCCAAGAGGATGATCTCCGGCGTCGTCTCGCGGGTGAAGATCATGGGCAACCTCGACATCGCCGAGAAACGGGTCCCCCAGGACGGTCGGGTGACCGTGAACGTCGAGGAGCGCCGGGTCGACCTGCGGATCACGACGCTGCCGACCCAGCGGGGGGAGGGCGCGACGGTGCGCATCCTCGACAAGGAGCAGGCGCTGCGCCCGCTCGACCACCTCGGCCTAGACGGCGACGGCCGCGAGCGCTTCGAGGCGGCGATCTCGCAGGCCCACGGAGCGGTGCTGGTTACCGGGCCGACCGGCTCGGGCAAGTCCACGACGCTCTACGCGGCGCTCAGCGAGCTGAACGCGGTCGAGAAGAACATCATCACGATCGAGGACCCGGTCGAGTACCGGATCGACGGCATCAACCAGATCAACGTCAACCCGCGGGCCGGCCTCACCTTCGCCACCGGCCTGCGCTCGATCCTGCGCGCCGACCCCGACATCATCATGGTCGGCGAGATCCGCGACGCCGAGACGGCCAGGATCGCGGTCGAGTCGGCACTCACCGGGCACATGATGCTGTCGACGCTGCACACCAACGACGCCCCCGGGACGATCACGCGGCTGGCGAAGATGGGGATCGAGAGCTTTCTCACCGCGTCAGCGGTGGACTGCGTGATCGCGCAGCGGCTGGCGCGCACGCTGTGCACGCATTGCAAGCGCCGAGTGGTGGTTCCGCAGTCCGCCCTCGCCGAGGCGGGGTTCCGGGTCGGGACCGACCTCGAGGCGTACGAGCCGGTCGGCTGCGGGCGCTGCAACCGCACCGGCTACCGAGGGCGGCTCGGGATCTTCTCGGTGATGGTGATCAGCGAGGAGATCAAGGAGATGACGGTCGCCGGGGCGTCGGAGGCCGAGATCGCCAAGGTCGGGCACGAGCAGGGGATGAACACGCTTCGCGAGGACGGGCTGACGAAGGTGCGCGCCGGGGTCACCTCGATCGCGGAGGTCGCGCGGGTCGCCTCCTAGCGGTCCCGCCGCGGGCCTGCGTCCGCGCGCGCGGCCCGCGGCTAAAGGCCCGCGCCCGATCCGACGATTACCTCAGCGATGAGCGTCGACTTCGCTTCCGTCCTCAACCGCACGGTCGAGGTCCGGGCATCGGACTGCCACCTCTCCCCGGGCTTCGCCCCGGCGATCCGCGTCCGCGGGCGGATCACGCCGCTCGAGGACCACCCGCCGCTCAGCGCCCAGGACACGCGCGAGATCGTCTACTCGCTGCTCAACGACGCGCAGCGCAAGCGGTTCGAGAATGACAAGCAGCTCGACTTCGCCTACGCGATCCCCAACGTCGCCCGGTTTCGCGTCAACGTGTTCTTCCAGCGCGGCGCGATCAGCGCCGCGCTGCGGCTGATTCCGGACCGGATCGAGAGCATCCAGTCACTGGGCCTTCCACTGGTGCTCGAGGAGTTCGCCCGCAAGCCCCGCGGCTTCGTCCTCTTCACCGGGCCCACCGGCTCGGGCAAGTCGACCAGCCTCGCGGCGATGGTCGACCTGATCAACGAGGAGCGCGAGGAGCACATCCTCACGATCGAGGACCCGATCGAGTTCTTGCACCAGCACAAGAACTGCATCGTCAACCAGCGCGAGATCGGCGCCGACGCGACCGACTTCTCCCTGGCGCTGAAGTCGGCGCTGCGCGAGGACCCCGACGTGATCCTGGTCGGCGAGATGCGCGACGTGGAGACGATCTCGACCGCGCTGACCGCGGCCGAGACCGGCCATCTCGTCTTCGCCACGCTGCACACCCAGTCGACCGCCCAGACGGTCGACCGGATCATCGACGTCTTTCCGGCCCACCAGCAGCACCAGGTGCGCATGCAGCTGTCGATCGCGCTTCAGGGGATCGTCACCCAACAGCTCCTGCCGACCGCCGACGGGTCCGCGCGGATCGTCGCCTCAGAGGTCCTGGTCCCGACCCCGGCGATCCGCAACCTGATCCGCGAGGGAAAGACCCACCAGATCTACTCGGCGCTTCAGACCTCGGGCGCGGTGGGGATGCAGACCATGGACAGCCACCTCGCCCAGCTCGTGCGGATGGGGAAGATCACCCGCTCGCTGGCCGAGCAGCGCGCCTCGGTCCCCGAGGAGCTGCGGCGCCTACTCGGCGGCAACGCGCCGATGAGCCAGCAGGCCGTGCCGGCGCGAGCGGCGTAAGGAGGGATGCCCGGCCATGGCCAGCTTCGCCTTCCGCGCCGTCGACCTCGCCGGAGTCCCCTCCCGCGGCGAGCTCGAGGCGACCTCGAAGGCCCAGGTGACCGAGCAGCTGCGCCAGCGCGGGCTGATCGTCCTCGACGTGTCCGAGAAGCGCGAGGCGCTGAAGCTCGAGTCGGTCTTCCAGCGCTTCAAGTCGGTCAACCTGCGAAACCTCTCGGTCTTCTCGCGCCAGTTCGCGACCCTGATCGCGTCGGGGATGCCGATGCTTCGGTCCCTGTACACGCTCGAGGAGCAGACCGAGGACGAGATGCTGAAGAAGGCGGTCGTCGGCGTCCGCCAGGACGTCGAGGCCGGCAGCTCGGTCTCGCAGGCGATGGAGTCCCAGCCGGGGATCTTCGATCCGCTGTACCGCTCGATGGTCAACGCCGGGGAGGGGGCGGGACGGCTTGAAGAGGCGCTCGACCGGGTCGCCTACCAGCTCGAAAAGCTCGACGCGCTGCGGCGCCAGGTGAAGTCGGCGTTGATGTACCCATCGGTCGTCTTCGGCCTCGCGCTCGTGGTGATGATCGTCGTGGTCGGCTTCATCGTCCCGATCTTCGTCGGCATCTTCGACGAGATCGCAGAGGACACCCCCGGGGCGAACGCCGAGCTGCCGTTCATGACCCAGGTCACCGTGGGGGTCTCGGACTTCATCACCGGCAAGTGGTTCGTCCTGCTGCCGACGATCGCGGTTTCGATCTACGCCTTCCTGCGCTGGAAGAAGACCGAGCGCGGCCGGCTGCAGTGGGACCAACTCAAGCTTCGGTTCCCGTTCCACATCGGCGACATCGTCCAGAAGGTCGCGCTGGCGCGCTGGTCGCGCACATTCGCCGGCACCGTTTCCTCCGGCGTCCCGATCCTCCAGGCGATCCAGATCTCGGGAGACACCTCGGGCAACGCCGTGATCGGCGAGGCGATGTCCGACGTCTATGCCTCCGTCAAGCGCGGCGGCACGATCGCCAAGCCGCTGGCCGACCACCCGGTGTTCCCGGCGATGGTCTCCCACATGGTCTCGGTCGGCGAGGACTCCGGCCAGCTCGAGACGATGCTGGAGAAGATCGCCGACTTCTACGACGCCGAGGTCGACGCGAAGGTGAAGGCGCTGACCTCGCTGATCGAGCCGGTGATGATCATGCTCGTCGGCGGCATCGTCGGGTTCATCGTGATCTCGATGTACCTGCCGATCTTCCAGCTCTACGACGAGATTCGCTGACCTCCCCGGTTCGTTCTCCGATCACGATCCGGCCGATCACGCGGCCGCTGCCGAGCAGGCGGACCGCGTGTTCGCCGGGCTCGCTCGGGAACAGGTTGAAGCGCGCCGGCGAGGCCGGGTCGACGTCCTCGAGTTGGCCGAGGCCGGCGAGCTCGACCTGGACGGGGCGCGGCGAGCGGACCGTGAGCGCGAGCTGATCGCCGATCTTGAGGCGGATCGTCTGCGGTTGCGCGGCGCCGGCATCGAGCGTCCGCGAGATCTGGCGGCCCCGCGGCCCCTCGGTGGTCTCGGTCGTCCGCCTGGTCTCCGGGTCGTCGGTCTCGGGCGGCGGCACCAGCGCCGCCGCGAGCGTGGAGACGAACAGCAGCACCAGCATCACGATCACCAGGCGGCGGGCGGCCATCGGCGCCTGAGCTTACGGGCGATATCGCGACCGACGATCTCGCCCCTCGGCGTCTGTTCGAGGTCGACCGACCGCCGCGACTAGGGGCTGCCCCCCAGCGTGGACGGATGTACCCCCCAGATTCGCTCAAGGGGAAGCCGGGGAGCACCGATACGGAGCACGTAAAGGCCAGCGCCCTGGTGTCAAAGGCAAACCCGCCGTGAGGCGGAGACGCAAAGCCACGGGGCTCTCGAGCAAACGGGAGCCAGCCGAGCTGCCACCGGGGTCAGAAGACTCTCGATTGGCCGTCG
Source organism: Solirubrobacterales bacterium (assembly GCA_050697155.1). Lineage (GTDB taxonomy): Bacteria > Actinomycetota > Thermoleophilia > Solirubrobacterales > 70-9 > JBOGZD01. The sequence continues at coordinate 6,728 of JBOGZD010000018.1, forward strand.
GGGCTCTGGCGCAAAGCAACGGGTACCTAGGAGGTTCCTAAATGCTCAACAAGCTCCGCGTCAGGGTCCAGGAGGAGAAGGGCTTCACGCTCGTCGAGCTCCTGGTCGTGATGCTGATCCTCGGCCTGCTGGCCGCGATCGCGATCCCCTCGTTCTTCAACCAGAGGGACAAGGCTCGCGATGCCGACGCGAAGGCGTCGGTGCGGACCGCGCAGACCGCGATGGAGACGTACGCGACCGACAACGGGGGCAGCTACGTTGGCGCCACCGCTGCGGACCTGATCACGATCGAGAACACGCTCACGGGCGCGCTTCCCGACGATCCGCAGCTGGAGGAGCCGACCAACCTGGCCAGCAACACCTACACGGTGACGGTCCAGTCGACCAACACGCCGAACGAGTTCAGCATCACGCGCAACTCGAACGGAACTGTCGATCTGACCTGCACCGTTGTGGAGTCGGATGGTTGTCCGGCGGGCGGCGAGTGGGACTGATCGCCTCGCGTCGGATCTGAGCCGATCCCGGGAACCGAGATCGGTTGTGAGGGGCGGGCCTTTACGGCCCGCCCCTCGTTGTTCAAGCGAATTCGCGAACCGTCCGATGGAAGCCCGATCGAGCAAGGGTGACCTGGATGCGCGCGCAGAGGCTGATCATCAGGCGGTGGACCGGGCGACTCGCGGAGGAGTCCGGCTTCGCCGTTCCGACGGTGATGCTGGCGGTGATCGCGGCCTTCGGCCTCGCCGGGGCCACCGTCGTCGCCTCCGTCGGCGCCCAGAAGGGAACGGTCCGCGACCACGACTCCAAGCAGGCGCTCGCCGCCGCCGAGGCGGGGGTCAACGACGCCCTGCTCAGCTTCAACCGCGTCGCCCACACCGAGCCGACCTGCGTCGTCGGCACGGTGAGCGGCGAGTGGTGCCAGGTCGGGTCCCAAGGCCTGACCGGAACCGGGGCAACCTACAGCTACGCCGTCCGCCCGACCGAGAACCAGATCGAGATTGTCTCGACCGGGGTCACGGACGGCGTCAGCCGGCGAGTCGAGGTGGTGGCGCGATCGTCGAGCGGCGCTTTCCCGTTCGCCGGCGACTTCAGCGTCATCGGGCTCAACCACATCACGCTCAACAACAACGCCACGATCTCCGCCAACCTGGCGACGAACGGGGACATCACCCTGAGCGGCCCCGGCTCGGAGGTCAACTGCACTGCCGCCCAGGTCGGCGTCGGCCACCAGGTCACCGGCAATGGCGACTGGAACTGCCCGCCCGCCGGCCAGGGCACGGTCTCGCTCCCGCCGGTGAACCAGGGCGACGTCGCCACCAACAACTCCAATGGCCTGTTGCCCTCCGGCGTGCCCCAGACCGGGATGCAGCCGGTCTGGAACGCGTTGGCGCGTGAGCTCCAGATCAAGCCGAGCTCCTCGCTGACCCTGCCGAGCGGCAACTACAGCCTCTGCAAGCTGACCATGGACTCCCAGGCCGCCCTGTACGCGGCCGCCGGGGCGACCGTGCGGATCTACTTCGACTCGCCCGAGGCCTGCGGGTACGGCAATGGTGTCGTTCAGCTGAGCATGAACGCCAGCAGCCGGATCACGACCACCGGCGCCGGGCCGACCGACCTCTCGCTGCTCTTCGTCGGCTCCGAGACGCTGAACACGCGGATCAACTTCGCCCACGCGACCCAGGTCGGTCAGGTCTGCGAGCAGGATTTCGTCCTCTACGCCCCCCTGAGCGAGATAGTGATGAACGCCCACTCGAGCTTCTGCGGCGCGATGGCCGGGAAGTGGATCACGCTCAACAGCGGCGCCGACATCTTCTCGAGCAACCTGGCCGACGACTTCCAGCTCCCGGACGCGGTCGCCGCCCACTACTCCCCCGAGCAGTTCGTCGAGTGCTCGGCGACGGTCGGGTCGGTCCCGGACGAGGGTTGCTGACGACCATGGGCTCGACCGGGAACGCGATTGCGCGGGTTGGTGACGAGGAGGACGGCTGGACGTTGCTCGAGCTTCTCGTCGGCGCGACGATCTCGCTGATCGTCGTCGGAGTCGCGGCGACGATGCTGATCACCGCGGTGCGAACCCAGCCGGTCACCACGGAGCGGGCCGGCCAGGTCCAGCAGGGACGGGTGCTGATCGAGCGGATCTCGCGCGAGCTCCGCCAGGGGCAGCGAGAGTCCGTCTCCGGAGCCACCGCATCGGGGCTGTCGATGGTCACCTACGTCAACAGCAACCCTTGCGGCGGACCGTCTTCAGCCTCGGCCATCGTCTGTCAGGTCACCTACGCCTGCTCGGGGACCGTCTGCACGCGGACGGAGCGAAACGCCGATGGAAGCGGCACGCCCGCGACCACTCAGGTGGTGAGCGGGATCCGGGCCGGGCAGACCGTGTTCACCTACGACGATCAGGTCGAGCCCACCTACGTCGGCGTCGAGCTCAGCTTCCCCGCCGACGACGGCGGGGAGGGGATCACGCTCAGCGACGGCGTCTCGCTGCGCAACCCGACGGGAGTCGGGGCATGAGGCGGCTCTGCCGCGACGAGAGCGGGGTGACGATCGTCGAGGCGATGGTCGCGGGCCTGCTGCTCGTGATCGGCGGCCTTGCGACGCTCCAGGTCTTCGACGCGTCGGCGCGGAACAACTTCCGCGCCGAGGAGAGCCAGGTGGTCGTCAACCGACTCCAGGCAGAGCTCGAGGAGCTGAAGGCGGTCCCCTTCGCGGAGCTGGCGATGAACGGGAACCCGGGAGGCTCGGCGGACGAGAACGACCCTCGCTGGCGGGTGTCCGGCTCCGACTACGCGCTCGCGAAGAACGGCAACAATCCGCGGCCGATGGTGATCGACCCGGCGACCGGGTTCGATCCCGGCCCGGAGCCGTTCACGACCGGCGACATCAGCGGCGAGATCTGGAGGTTCGTCGTCTGGGCCCCCGACCCCGACTGTCCTGACGTAAACGGCTGCGAGGACCTGAAGCGGCTCATCGTCGCCGCGACGATCGACGAGGCGCCGATCTCCTTCGAGCGCACCTTCCAGGAGGTCCAGGGCGACGTCGCCAATCCGGAGGCGTTCCCGCCGGACAACGTCAACCCGCCGCCGGACGGCGACGAGAGCGCGGAGGCGATCTTCTGGCTCACCGACACCCCGTGCACGTTCAGTGAGCGCCAGCCGATTGTCCCGGATCCGCCGGAGTCCGACGGCCACCCGGCTCACAACACGCGCGCCAGGTGCGTGGACGGACACCAGACCGGCTCGACCCGCGGCGCCCCGGACCTGATGTTCACCGAGGCCCCCGAGCTCGACCCGGAGCTTCCGCCGGGCGACCAGCCGCTGTTCGACTACGCGACCGACTCCGAGCCCGAGAACCCGATCGAGTCCGACAAGGGCCTGTTGATGCCGTGGGCGACGACCGACAGCTGCCTGCTCGAGCCGGTGCTGGACATCGTCGACATCCGTGCGCTGCTCGACGACCTGCTCTCGCCGCTGCTAAGCGCGCCCGACGCGCTCGACGGCGTCCTCGACCTGGTCACGGGCGAGCCCAACAAGCACCTGCGCGCCCACACCTGGCTCTCGCCGAGGGTCAACTCGACCGGCGGCATCCTCACGGGCGAGGGCAATCTGGAGCTGTGGACGAAGACCATCAACGGGGCGATCCATCCGGGCAAGATCTGCGTCTACCTGTTCATCCGCCAGACCGTGCAGGTGCCGGTGAAGCTTCTCGGCCTGCCGCTGTTCTACGTCACCCTCGAGGTCGACGTCCCGGTGGTCAACAGCGACTTCCTCGCCGACGGTGGCAATCCGCTCAACATCAGCTACTTCGAGCACGCCCAGGACCCGTGGCCGAGCCAGTGGATCGAGATCTCGATGCCGTTGGAGTTCCTCAGCGTCGACAGCACCGGCGCGCCGATCCCGCTGGTGCTCACGCCGGGCAGCCAGGTCGGGATGACGCTGATGGTCGACAAGACCGGCACCGAGCCGGGCACCGGACTCGAGTTCATGTACGACCACCCGAGCTTCGAGAGCCGGCTGCACCTGGAGACCAACGAGATCATCAGCTGGGGCAACTGACCCGCTTCCGCGGGTTCAGTCGCGGCGCAGGACGGTCGATAGGTTCTCGCGATGGCGGCGGTGGCGGTGCTCCTGTTCGTTCTCGGCTGCGTGTTCGGCAGCTTCGTCACCGTGCTCGCCCACCGGATCCCTCGCGGCGAGTCCTGGGTCGGGGGGCGGTCTCGGTGCCCGTCCTGCGGCGCCGAGATCGGCGCTCGCGACAACGTCCCGGTGCTCTCCTGGCTGCTGCTGCGCGGACGCTGCCGCGCCTGCGGCGAGCCGATCTCGGTTCGCTATCTGCTGGCTGAGGTCGGGCTGGGCGGGCTCTGGGCGGCCACCTACCTGGTGCTCGGCGATGACGACGTCGCCCTGCTCGCGCTCGGGCTGGTGCTCTGCGTCGTGCTGGTCGCGATCACGCTCACCGACCTCGACCTGCGCCTGATCCCGAACAAGCTGGTGCTCGCGGGCGCCGTGGTCGCGGTTGCGATGGTCGCCGCGACCGACGCTGGCGATCTGGGGGAGCGCGCGATCGCCGCCGCGGCCGGCGGCGGTGTGCTGTTCCTGGTGGCGCTCGCCTATCCGCGGGGGATGGGGATGGGCGACGTCAAGCTGGTCGCGATGATGGGCCTCTACCTCGGCCGGGCGATCGCGCCGGCGGTCCTGGTCGGATTCGCCGCCGGGGCACTCGTCGGCGCGGCGATGATCGCCCGCCACGGTGCGGCGGCGCGCAAGCGCGCGATCCCGTTCGCCCCCTTTCTCGCCCTCGGCGGCGTGATCGGCCTCTGGTTCGGCGACGAGATCGTCGACTGGTACCTGGACGAGTTCTTCCCGTCCGACTGACGAGCGACATCAGGGCTCAAGGGATTCGCGGGATAGGTCGATTGTGTGCCTGAGCGCCATCCACAGGCGTCGGAGAGACAACGCCCAGTGTTCACGCCCAGCAAGCAAAAGTCCCTCGTCGGCCTCGACATCGAGGCCGGCAGCATCGCGGCGGCCGAGGTGAGCTCGAACGGCCGGGTCGAGGTGCACCGCTACGGGATCGCCCCGCTTGAGCCCGGCGTCTTCCGCGAGGGCGAGGTCACCGACACCGAGGCGCTCGCGTCGTCGCTGAAGGAGCTCTTCTCGCGCCACAAGCTGCCCCGCAACGTGCGACTCGGGGTCGCCAACCAGCGCGTCGCGGTTCGCACCCTGCACCTGCCGCCGATCGAGAACGCCGAGGAGCTCGAGACGGCGATCCGCTTCCAGGCCCAGGATCACATCCCGATGCCGCTCGATCAGGCGGTGCTCGACTGGGAGGTCGTCGGCCACAGAACAACCGACGCCGGCGAAAGGCGGATCGAGGTCGTCGCGGTCGCCGGGCGCCGCGACATGCTCGCCTCGGTCACCGACGCGCTCGACCAGGCCGGCCTGCGCCCGGTCGGCGTCGACCTCTCGGCCTTCGGGATGATTCGCGCGCTAGCGCGCGAGCCGCGGCAGGCCGTCGGCGCCGCCGAGTTCGTCAGCGCCCCGGTCCCGTACGAGGAGCGCTACGGCGCCGACGCGCCTCCGGAGCCGGCGACCGAGACGACCGAGCTCGCGACCGGCGCCCAGCTCTACTGCAACCTCGGCGACGTGGTCAATCTCGCGGTCGCTCAGGGCACCTCGTGCCTGTTCAGCCGCATCTCGCCGTTTGGGATCGAGGGCATCGCCCAGAGGCTCGCCGAGCGCCGGCGCCTCACCCTGGAGCACGCCCGCCAGTGGCTCGTACACGTCGGCCTCGAGCGCCCGCACGAGGAGATCGAGGGCAACGCCGAGACGGTCGAGGCCGCTCGCGAAGCGCTCGACGAGGGTGCAGCGAAGCTCGTCGACGAGCTTCGCCTGTCGCTCGAGTTCTACGGCGCCCAGGAGCAGGCGGTGGCCGTCGACGGCGTCGTCGTCTGCGGCCCAGGGTCGACGATCCCCGGACTGGTCGAGCGCCTCCAGCGCGATCTCGGATTCCCGTTCCAGACCGGCGCGCCTCAGGCGCTCTCGCATCTCGACCAGGCATCCGCGGCGCGGCTGACGCTCTCCTACGGCTTGGCGCTCGAGGGCTAGGCGATGCGGCCGGTCAACCTGATCCCACCGGAGGACCGCCGCGGCCAGCGGGCTCCCTCGCGCACCGGGGCAGTCCCCTACGTGCTCATCGGAGCCCTGGTTTCGGGCCTTGCGGCGATCAGCGCGGTCGCGCTCACCGGCAACCAGATCTCCGACCGCGAGGCCGAGCTCGCCGCCGTCGAGGCCGAGGCGGCGGCGGCGACCGCGCGCGCGGAGGCGCTCGCGCCCTACGCGGAATTCGCGAGCCTGGCCGAGGCCCGAGACGCGACCGTGAACAGCCTCGCGCGCAGCCGCTTCGACTGGGAGCGGGTGCTGCGCGAGCTGGCGCTGGTGATGCCGGACGACGTCTGGCTGGTGAAGGCGACCGGGACCGCGAGCCCCGACGTCCAGCTCGAGGACTCGGCCGAGGTCACGATCCGCGCCGACGTCCCGGGCCCGGCCCTGGCCCTGGTCGGCTGCGGCGCGAGCCACGAGTCCGTCGCTGCCTTCGCCGCAGCGCTGCGCGACATCGACGGCGTCACCAGGACGACCGTGAACACCGCGGAGCGACCCGACTCGGAACCCGCGACGTCGGCCGAAGGCAGCGTCGAGGACTGCCGCACCAGGGACTTCATCTCGCAGTTCGAGATCGTCGCCGCCTTCGACGAGGTGCCGGCTCCCACGACCGTGCCCGCTCCGGGGGCTCCGGTCGCACCAGAGGCGACACCGTCGCCGGAGGTCGCCGAGACCCAGGCCCAGGAGCAGGCGGCGCGCGATTCCACCGCCGAGCAGACCGGCGAGGCGCGCGAGGCCGCGAACCTGATTCCGGGAGTGACCCGATGAGGTCGACCGACCGCGCGATCGTGCTCGGGCTCGCCATCGTCGGACTGCTGGCGGCGTTCTGGTTCATGGTCCTCTCGCCGAAGCGCGAGGAGGTCGGCAAGCTCGACGATGAGATCGCGTCCGTCCGCGAGTCCGTCGAGGCGCAGGAGGAGCTCGCGGCCTACGCCGAGCAGGCGAAGGACGACTACGACTCGAACTACCACCAGCTCGTCGTGCTCGGCAAGGCGGTGCCCGGCGACGACGATCAGGCGAGCCTGATCGAGCAGACCTACGCGCTGGCGGCGCGCGCCGGGATCCAGTTCCGAGGCCTGACGCTGGCGGCCGGTGCCCAGTCCGCGCCGCCCACGGCCGCGAGCCAGACGACCGCGGACGACGCCGCCGAGGGCAACTCCGAGGGTGAAGGCGACGGTGAGCAGGCCGAGCCGAACGCGGCAGCGGCGTCGACCCCGGCGCCGGCCACCGAGGCGACCGCGGCGACGCTTCCGATCGGGGCGACGATCGGCCCCGCCGGCCTGCCGGTGATGCCCTACGACCTCGACTTTCGCGGCAACTTCTTCGACATCGCCGACTTCCTCGCCGGCCTGGACCGCCAGGTCCGGGTCGAGTCGAAGGGAGTCGGCGTCGACGGCAGGCTGCTGACCATCGACGGGTTCACGCTTGCCGGAGATCAGGACCGCGGCTTCCCCTACCTGGACGCCGACCTCCACGTGACCAGCTATGTGTCCCCAGCCGACCAGGGCCTGACCGCCGGTGCCACCCCGCAGGCGCCGGCGCCGGTGGCGACGCCCGCGCCGACCCCGACGCCGACTTCGACCACCACGGGGACGACGCCGTGAGACGGATCCAGACCCCGCGCTTCCTCTCGGACCTCTACCGCGACCTGCGCGACCGCAGGCTGCTGCTCCCGATCGGGGCGCTGCTCGTGGCGCTGGTCGCGGTGCCGGTGCTGCTCTCGAGCGGCGGCGAGGACGTCGCGCCGCCGGCCGCCGCCGCGCCGGTGGAGGACGCGACGCAGGTCCAGTCGGCGGTGCTTGCCGAGCAGGGCGGGATCCGCAACTACCGCAAGCGACTCGACGCGCTGAAGAAGAAGAACCCGTTCAAGCAGCAGTTCGCGGTGCCGACCGCGGCCTCGGTCGGGATCGAGGAGGCCGGCGAGGCCTCGACGGGCACGGGGAGCGCCGGTTCGTCGCCGGTCCTGACCCCGGGGGATGCCGCCTCGCTCGAATCCTCGGCGTCTTCGGCTGGGGGCGGCGACGTAAGCATCGGCGACGACGGCGAGCCGCCCGTCACGGAGCCTTCGCGGCCGGCGACGATCACCAAGCCGAAGCCCGAGCTGATGTTCTTCACCGGACGCGTTGACGTCACCGTCGGGCCACTCGGCAAGGCGAAGAAGATCCGCGGCGTCAAGCGGCTCGAGATGCTGCCGGACAAGCAGGCGCCGGTGGTCGCCTTCCTCGGCCTCAGCGAGGACGCCGAGCGGGCGGTGTTCGTGGTCTCACGAGACGTGACCACAACCGACGGCGACGGCCGTTGCGCCGGCAAGGTCGGAGGCACCTGCCAGTTCGTCGAGCTGGCGCCCGACGAGCAGCGCTTCTTCCACCTCGCCGACGGCAGCGTCCACCGGCTGCGGGTGCTCGGCACCGACGTCGTTCGGGTCCCGGACCCGCGCAAGTAGCGACCCGCCCGCCGGGCACGCCCGCGTCTAGCCTTGGACGCCGCATGGCGCTCAGGTTCACAACCGCCGGCGAGTCGCACGGCCCCGGGCTGGTCGCGATCGTCGAGGGCCTGCCGGCCGGGCTCGAGCTCGACCGCGCGCGCATCGACCGCGAGATGGCCCGGCGCCAGCTCGGTCACGGGCGCGGCGGGCGGATGAAGATCGAGCAGGACGCGGTCGAGGTCCGCTCCGGGGTCCGTCACGGGCGCACGCTCGGCAGCCCGGTCGCGGTGCTGGTCGCAAACCGCGACTACGCCAACTGGGAGGAGCGGATGAGCCCGTGGCCGGTCGATGCCGAGATCGAGGAGGCGCACCTGCCGCGGCCCGGGCACGCCGACCTGGTCGGGATGCAGAAGTTCGGCCACCGCGACGCCCGCAACGTGCTCGAGCGCGCGAGCGCGCGCGAGACCGCCGCGCGCGTCGCGGCTGGGGCGCTGGCGAAGGAGCTGCTGCGGGCGCTCGGCGCCTCCGTCCACAGCCACGTGCTCCAGGTGGGCGCGGTGAGCGCGCCTGAGCGCGAGGATCTGGGGCCCGAGGACTTCGCCGAGGTCGACGACTCGCCGGTCCGCTGCCTCGACCCCGACGCGAGCGCGGCGATGGTCGCCGAGATCGACCGGCTGCGAAAGGCCAACGAGAGCCTCGGCGGCGTGTTCGAGGTGCGCGCCTTCGGGCTCGTCCCGGGACTCGGCTCCCACACGAGCTGGGAGGAGCGGCTGGACTCCCGGCTCGCGCAGGCGATCGTGTCGATCCAGGCGGTCAAGGGCATCTCGGTGGGCGAGGGGTGGGAGGTCGCCGGCCGTCCCGGATCGGAGTCCCACGACGAGATCTTCTGGTCTGAGGAGCGCGGCTACCACCGCGAGACCAACCGCGCCGGGGGCGTCGAGGGCGGGATGTCGAACGGCGAGCCGCTGGTCGTCCGCGGGGCGCTGAAGCCGATCTCCACCCTGACCAAGCCGTTGCGCTCGGTCGACACCGAGACGAAAGAGCCGGCGCAGGCGATGCGCGAGCGAACCGACTCGACCGTAGTCCCGGCCGCCGGCGTGGTCGGCGAGGCGATGGTCGCGCTGGTGCTCGCTCGCGCCTACCGCGAGAAGTTCGGCGGCGACCACATCGACGACGTTCTCGCGGCGCTCGCGGCCTACCGGGAGCGGATCGATTGGCGGCGGTAGAGGCAAAGCCCGCGCTGGTCTTCATCGGCTTCATGGGGGCGGGCAAGACGGTCGCCGCCCGGGCGGTGGCCGGCGCGCTGGATGAGCCCTTCGTGGACGCCGACGAGGCTTTCGCCGAGTCGCACGGCGAGCTTCCGGCCGAGCTGATCGAGCGCGAGGGGGAGGCTGCGTTTCGCGCCGCCGAGCGGGAGCTCGTCGCCGAGCTGCTCGCCGGCGAGCGGCGGGTGATCGGGCTCGGCGGCGGCGCGGTGGAGACGCCGGAGGTCCGCGCGGCGCTCTCCGGGCAGGTCGTCGTCTGGTGCGAGGTCGGCCACGAGGAGGCGCGCCGCCGGGTCGAGGCCGACCCGGCGGCGTCGCGGCCCCTCGCCGCCGACCCGGAGGCCTTCCGCGAGCGGTACGAACGCCGCCAGCCGATCTACGCCGAGCTCGCGACCGCCGTACTGCCCGAGGGCGGGCCCGAGCTGGCCGCGCGAGCGGCGCCGTTCCTGGCGGCGCTGCGCGAGCTTCCCGGTGCGCGGATGGCCTGGGCGCGCTCGGCCTCGGGCGATTACCCGGCCTACGTCGGCCGCGGCCTGCTCGAGGCCGGACCCCTGGGACGAGCTGCCCAGCACGGCGAGATCGGGCTCAGCGAGCGCTCGTTCTGCGTCACCGACGCCACCGTCGGCCCGGTCTACGCCGATGCGATCGAGCCGCTCGCCGCCCGGATCGAGGTCGAGCCCGGCGAGCAGGCAAAGACCCTGGCCGAGGCCGAGCGGGTGATGCGCGAGCTCGCCGATGCGGGAATGACCCGCTCCGACCACCTGGTCGCGCTCGGCGGCGGCGTGGTCGGGGACCTCGCCGGGTTCTGCGCGGCGACCTACCAGCGCGGGGTGGACGTGGTCCAGCTGCCGACGACCCTGGTGGCGCAGGTGGACTCCGCCTACGGCGGCAAGACCGGCGTCGACTTGCCCGAGGCCAAGAACTACGTCGGCGCCTACCACCAGCCCGCCGCGGTGATCGCCGACCCGGCCACGCTCGCCACGCTTCCGCCGGCGGAGCTCGCGGCGGGCTTCGTCGAGGTCGTGAAGACGGCGCTGCTCGCCGGAGGCCCGCTGTGGGAGCGCGTCCGCTTGCTCGACTCGCTCGAGCCCGAGCGGTTCGACGAGGTGATCTTCGACTGCGCGCGGACGAAGCTCGCCGTCGTCGCCGCCGACGAGCGTGACTCGGGCCATCGCCAGGTGCTCAACCTCGGCCACACCGTCGGACACGCGATCGAGTCCGCCACCCGATACGCGCGCTATCGCCACGGTGAGGCGGTCGGCCTCGGCCTGCTCGCGGCGCTGCGGCTCTCGGGCGCCGACGGGCTTCGCGAGGAGGTGGCCGGCCTGCTCGAGCGCAACGGGCTCCCGGTCGAGCTCGATCCCGACACCGAGCTCGACTCCGTGCTTGCCGCGGTCGAGCGCGACAAGAAGCGCACCGAGTCGGGGGTCGGCTTCGTGCTCCTCGAGCGCCCGGGAGCGCCGCTGATCGGACAGCGGATCGAGGCGGATAGGGTGCGCCAAGCGGTGCAGGAGCTCGTGCGATGACGACCGCCCACAACCGGGTCGCGGTGCTGCATGGGGTCAACCTCGACATGCTCGGACGCCGCCCGGCAGAGCACTACGGCGACCTCAATTTCGACGAGCTGCAGACCCGGGTCAGGCGCTTCGGCCGCGAGCTCGACCTCGAGCTGCGCTTCTTCCAGACCAACGACGAGGGTGAGTTCGTCGAGCACCTGCACCGCCTGCCCCAGCTCAGCGACGGGGCGATCCTCAATCCGGGCGCCTGGACGCACTACAGCTATGCGATCCGCGACGCGCTCGAGATCGCCTCCGTGCCCGCGGTCGAGGTGCACCTCTCCGACACCGAGGCCCGCGAGGAGTGGCGACGGCACTCCGTCCTCGACGGGCTGGTGCTCGCGCAGATCTCGGGCAAGGGCGTCGACGGCTACCGCGAGGCGCTCGAGCTGCTGAACGCGGAGCTGCGCAGGTGATCGCCGGCGCGAAGGTCGGCGCGGGCGCGGCGCGCCACGAGCGCCTCGAGGCGCTCGTCGCCGAGGAGGGGCTCGACCAGCTGATCGTCGGCGACCTCGTCCGTCCCGGCGACTCGGGGCCCGACGCGATCGCCAACCTGCGCTGGCTGACCGGGTTCACCGGCACCAGCGGGCTGGCGCTGGTGGGCCCGGAGACGCGCGTCTTCATCACCGACTTTCGCTACGTGGAACGCGCCGAGCGTGAGGTCGACGACCGCTTCGAGCGCGCGATCGCCGCCCAGCGCCTGCTGCCCGAGGTCGTCGGGCGGCTACGCGGCCGGGTCGGCTTCGACGACACGCATACCAGCGTCGCCAGCCTTCGCAAGCTGGAGGAGGAGGCGCCCGACGGGGTCGAGCTGGTGGCCGCCGGGGGCCGGGTCGAGCGGCTGCGCCGCGCCAAGGATGACGGCGAGCAGGAGCGGATCGCCGCGGCGGCGAGGCTCGCCGACGAAGCGTATGAGTGGGTGCTCGAGCGCGGCCTCACGGGGCGCAGCGAGCGCGAGGTGGCCCGCGCCGCGGAGGCCCGCATCCGCGAGCTCGGCGGCGAGCCCGCGTTCCCGGCGATCGTCGCCGCGGGAGAGAACGGCGCCCTGCCGCACGCCGAGGCGTCGGAGCGCGAGATCACCGCCGGCGACCTCGTCGTCTTCGACATGGGGGCGCTGCTCGACGGCTACTGCTCGGACTGCACCCGCACCTTCGCCGCGGGCGAGCCCGACCCCGAGGCGCGCGAGGTCTACGAGCTCGTCCGCACGGCCCAGGCGGCGGCGCTGGAGGCGGTGGGCCCCGGGGTGGGCGGCGCAGACGCCGACGAGGTCGCGCGGGCGATCATCCGCGACGCCGGCCACGGCGACCACTTCGGCCACGGCCTCGGCCACGGCGTCGGCCTCGAGGTGCACGAGGCGCCGCGGTTGGGCCAGCGCTCCGAGGACGCTCTGGCCGAGGGCGACGTGGTCACGGTCGAGCCGGGGGTCTACGTCCCGGGACGCTTCGGGGTTCGGATCGAGGATCTCGTGGTGATCACGGCGGACGGGCCACGAAACCTGAGCTCGCTGCCGAAGGAGCTGAGGGTCGTCGGCTGAGCGCACTCGGTCGCTGCGACCATGAGCAGCGCCCGCGCATACACTGGCTCGGTGGGAACCGGGGGGCCGCAAGCAAGGCGGTCGCGGCGCGTCGGCGCCAGCGAGGGGCTCGCGATCGTGCTCGCCCTCGTTCTCGGGCTCGGCCTGCCGCTGGCGCTCGGCGGCAACGACGGAACGCTGCCGAGCCTGCTCGAGCCCGATCCCGCCTATGCCGCAGCCGGCGATCCCTGCGGCGGCAGGCCGATGCCGGAGCCCGATCGCGTGATCACGGGCTCGTTCGGAAAGGGAGTCGAGGGGGCCTACGTGATGCTGCCGTTCGAGGCCCCCGCCGGCACCGACGCGGTCCGGGTCAAGTACTGCCACGACCAGCCCCTGCTGACTCAGGTGCCGGGCACGAGCATGGTCAACAAGCACACCCTCGATATGGGGATCTACGGGCCGCGCTCCGGACCCGAGGAGATCTGGGGCGAGGACGAGTTTCGCGGCTGGGGCGGCTCAAGCCGGCCCGACGTGACGATCTCGCCGGAGGGCTCGATCGATCCAGATCCGCCGCCGGTCGCGACAACGGAGACCACGGTCGGCTACCGGCCCGGGCCGGTCGAGCCGGGGGAGTGGGCGGTCGAGCTCGGGGTGGCGGCGATCGGGATCGAGCTCCCGGGCGCCGAGGACGGCCGGGTCGCCTACCGGGTCGAGATCGACCTGATCGACGACCCCGGCTACTCCGATGAGCCGTATCAGCCGGTTCCCTACGACGAGACGCCGGCGAACCCGAACCCCGGCTGGTACGCGGGCGACTTCCACGTCCACGCCCGGCACTCGAACCCCAACGACGCGACCATGCGCGAGACGTTCGACTACGCCTTCGCCCCGCTCGGGCAGGGGGCGGGCCTCGACTTCATCACCCTCTCGGACTACGTCACCGACCGCGCCTGGGGCGAGATCGGCGCTTTCCAGCCCGACTACCCGGGCAAGCAGATCGTGCGCAGCGCGGAGGTGATCACCTACCTCGGCCACATCAACAACCACGGCTCCCAGACGTTCGTCGACTACCGCACCGGGCCGATCCTCGAGCGGCGCACCGACGGCGCTCTCGTCGTGATGCGCAAGCGCCGCCCCGCCGCCCAGATCCTCCGCGCGATCGTCGACGCCGGCGGCTGGAACCAGATCAACCACCCCGAGATCTTCCCGGCCGACGTCCCGACGCTGGGCAACCTCTGCCGTGGCTGCTCGTGGGAGTACGCCGACGCCCAGACCGACTACCGCCTCGTCGACGCGATCGAGGTCGCCACCGGTCCCGCCGGGCTGCGGCTGCCGACCAGCCCGGGGCCGAACCCGTTCACCGTTCTCGGGCTGCTCTTCTACGAGCACGCGATCGACGCCAACGGGACCAACTCCAATCACATCGCGGCGGTCGGCTCCTCCGACTCGCACAAGGCGGGCTCGCCCCCCGACGCGCTCACCGCCCCGATCGGCCAGGCGACGACCGTGGTCCGCGCCGAGGAGCTCTCCGAGCAGGCGATCGGCGATGCGGTGCGCGCCGGCCACACCTACGTGAAGCTGTGGGGCAACGACGGCGCCGACCTGCGCTTCGAGGCGACGCCGACCGGGTCCAGTGGCCCGACCGCGATCATGGGCGACACCCTCGCGACCCGGTCGGCGAGCTTCACCGCCCGGGTCACCAACCTGACCCAGGCCCGGGCCGCATACCCGGGGATCTACACGTTGCTCGTCTACCGCAACGGGCTGCCCTACGCCGCGGTGCCGGTGACCGGCAACTCGGACACGTTCACGCACGAGTTCACCGCCGCCGGCCCGGCGCGCTACCGCCTCCAGCTCATGCGGCTGGTCGCCGGCGTCGCCTCGATCGACGCAGTGTCGAGCCCGATCTACCTCCAGCCCGGCTACCCGGGGGCGCTGGGCGGGTAGCTCGCCGCCGATAGGGTAAGGCGAGCCTGATGCCGCTCGCCGCCTCGCAACGCCTGCTCCGCGAGCTGGCCGAGTGGAGGCCGCCGCAGGGGGTGCTCTCGGTCTGCCTGGACGTCGACCCGGCCGACCGCGGCGAGGGCTGGCGGATCGCGCTGCGCGAGCGGGTCCGCGACGCCGTCTCCGGGGCCGGCGGCGGCGACCGCGACGCGCTCGAGCAGGCCGGCAGGCGGGTGCTGGAGCGGTTTCCGGCCAACGCCCCCCACGGCGAGGGCCGGACGCAGTTGGGCTTCGTCGGGGTCGGCGCCGAGGGGCGCGACCTCTGGCACGGGATCCAGCTGCGGCTGGTCGACGGCGCCGAGGTCACGTTCGGCGCCCGCCCGCGGCTGGTGCCACTCGCCCGCCTGCTGCGGGTCGGGGCCCGGGCCGGAGCGGTGGTGGCCGCGTCCGAGCGGGTGCGGGTGCTGGAGTGGGCGCTGGGGAGGACCGAGCAGCTCGACGACCTCGAGCTCGAGCTCTACAGCCTCGACTGGCGCGAGCGCAAGTCGCCGCGACGAAACCCGCAGGCCGGCGGAACGGGCACCAGCGCCGCGGGGCGCGACCAGTACGGCCAGCGGCTCGAGCACAACCGCGAGCGCTTCCTGCGGGAGGCGGGGGAGCTGATCGCGGGCCGCCACGGCGAGCGCGACTGGGCCCACCTGATCGTGTTCGGAAACTCCGGCAGCGCCGGGGCGCTGCGCGCCGGCCTCGGCCCGCGGGCCCAGCGCGCCCGCGAGGTGCACGCCGACCTGATCGGCGCCGGGGTCGGTGAGATCGGCGAGCGGATCACCACCGAGATCGCCCACCTGAACGCAGAGCGCGAGGTCGCGCTGGTGGCCCGGATCGAGGACGCGGTCGGTGCCGAGCCGTCGGCGGCGCTCGGCCCCGACGAGGTGCTGCGCGTGCTCGAGCAGGGTCGCGCCCGCCACGCCGTCTTCGACCACGCCCGCGACCTCGGCGTCCGCGACGGGGTGCCGGTTGGGGAGCTGATCGTGGGCGGCGCGGCGCTGACCGACGCCGAGGCGACGCCGGTCGGCGGCGAGGCCGCCGATGCGCTCGCCAAGCGCGAGGGTGCGGCGGCGCTGCTGCGTTACTAGCGCTCCGCGCCGGGAATAAGCTGCCCGCGTTCACACACCCTGAGGAGGAGAAGAGATGGCGTTGACGATCGAGAGCGAGAGCATTACCCACGGCCAGCGGGTGCCCGACGAGCACGCGTTCGGCGTCCCGGACGGCAGCGGCAAGGCGGCCGCCGAGGGCGGCAACCGCAGCCCCCACCTGCGCTGGTCCGGGCACCCGGAGGGCACGCAGTCGTTTGCGATCGTCTGCGTCGACCCCGACGTTCCCGCCGACTTCTCGGACGCAAACCAAGACGACAGGACGGTCGCCGAGGACGCCCCGAGACGGGACTTCACCCACTGGCTGGTCGTCGACATCCCGCCCGACGTCACCGAGGTGCCCGAGGGCGCCGGCTCCGACGGGATCGTCGCCGGCGGCAAGCCAACCGGCGAGACGAGCTTCGGCGGGATCACGGGCGCCAACAACTACACCGAGTCGATGGGCGACGGGACCTACGGCAACTACGACGGTCCGTTCCCGCCCTGGAACGACGAGCGCATGCACGACTACCACTTCCGCGTCTACGCCCTCGACGTCCCCAGCCTCGGACTGGAGGGCGACTTCAAGCTCGACGACGTGATGGGAGCAATCGAGGGTCACGTCCTCGACCAGGGGGAGATCGTCGCCAGCTACACGCTCAACGCCGACAAGCTCTGAGCGCGAGCCCGGCGCACGAGTCCGTTCAGCGGCTGAGGTCGAGGCCCGGCTCGAGCGAGCCGGCGAAGGCGGTGACCAGCTCGACCGTCGCCTCGAGGTCGCCGAGGTCGACCATCTCGACCGGCGAGTGCATGTAGCGCACGGGGACGCTGACCAGGCCGGCCGGCACGCCCGAGCGCGAGACCTGGACGGCGTCGGCGTCGGTGTGGGTGGCGCGACCGGTCGCTTCGACCGTGTGGTCGATCTCCAGCCGCTCGGCCGTGTCTCGCAGCAGCTTGAACACGTGCGGCGACAGCGTCGAGCCCCGGGAGATCACCGGCCCCGAGCCGAGCGGATGGCTCCCCAGCTCCTTCTCCTCGATCCCGGGACTGTCGGTCGCATGGGTGACGTCGATCGCGACCGCGAGGTCGGGCTCGAGCGCGTAGGCGCTAGTCAGCGCTCCGTGGAGGCCGATCTCCTCCTGCACCGCGGCGACGGCGACCATCTGGCCGCGCAGCTCGCCCCGCTCGTGGCAACGACGCAGCGCCTCCAGGGCGACGTAGGCGCCGAGACGGTTGTCCATCGCGCGCGAGACGAGCCGGCCGTCGTCTCCGATCGCGACCGGGCCCCCGGCGATCACGACGGGGTCGCCGATCGCGACCAGCTCGAACGCCGCGTCGCGGTCGGCGGCGCCGATGTCGATGTGCAGGTTGCGAAGCTCGACCGCCTGCTTCTTCTCCTCGTCGCGCAGCACGTGGATCGGCTTGTCGCGCCCGATGACTCCGACCACCGGCCCGTTGCGCCCCTGGATCTCCATCCGCTGGCCGACCAGGACCTGCGGGTCCCAGCCGCCGATCGGGCTGAAGTAGAGAAACCCCTTCTCGTCGACGTGGGTGATCGCGAGCCCGATCTCGTCGATGTGCCCGAACACGGCCAGCACCGGCGCGGCGCCGTCGTCGCCGATACGCGCGAAGCTCGAGCCGAGCCCGTCGGCACCTGGAGCCGCAAACGACGCCGCCTCGCGCCAGACCCGGCTGGCGGGCGCCTCGTATCCCGAGGGTGCCGCGGCGCCGAGCAGGGCGGTCAGCAGCTCCGGCGTTTCCGGCATCGGCGCAGTATGCCCGGGTGAGGGCGGGTCCGTAGCCTTGTCTTCGATGGCCGAGAAGGCCCGGTTGGTCGGGATCAACCACATCGCGCTCGAGGTCGGAGACCTCGAGAAGGCGCTCGACCTTTACGGCCGCCTGTTCCGATTCCAGCTCCGCGGGCGGATGGGGCGGATGGCGTTCATCGACATGGGCGACCAGTTCCTCGCCCTGAGCGAGGGCCGCACCCAGGAGGCCGACGGCCAGCGTCATTTCGGGCTCGTGGTCGACGACGTCGAGGCGGTCCGCGCGGCGCTCGCGGCCGAGGGGATCGACGAGATCCCGACGCGCTTTGCGACCAGCCTCGACTTCGAGGACCCGTGGGGAAACCATTTCCAGGTCGTCGCCTATCCGGAGGTCCAGTTCGAGCGCACCCCGGGCGTAAGGCGGGCGCTCGGGATCGAGGATCTGGAGAAGTCCGAGAGCGCCCGCCGCGAGATCGCCGAGAGGGGACTGCGGTGAGGATCACCGCCGCCGAGCTGCTCGCGCGCTGCCTCGAGAGCGAGGGCGCCCGCTATGTATTCGGGATCCCGGGCGAGGAGACCGTCGACCTCAACGCGGCCCTCGACGCGAGCGAGGTCGAGTTCGTCCCGGTTCGCCACGAGCAGGGCGGGGCGTTCATCGCCGACGTCTACGGACGGCTCACGGGCCGCGCCGGGGTCTGCCTCGGCACGCTCGGCCCCGGGGCGACGAATCTGACCACCGGGGTCGCCGACGCGTTCCTCGACCGCGCGCCGCTGATCGCGCTTACCGGCCAGGCCGATCTCGAGCGCCAGCACAAGGAGTCGCACCAATACATCGACGTGCTCAGCCTGATGCGGCCGATCACGAAGTGGAACGCGCGGCTCAGCGATCCCGCGATCACCGCGGAGGTCGTGCGCAAGGCGTTCAAGGTCGCCGAGTCCGAGAAGCCCGGCGCCGTCCACGTCGAGCTGCCCGAGGACGTGATGGCCGCGGAGGTTCCCGAGGACGCCGCGAACACGCCCCTGCGACGCCCCGCGGTGCCGAGATTCGAGCCCCCGGCGCATCTGGTCAGCGAGGCGGCCGAGGCGATCGGCGGCGCCGAGCGCGCGATCGTGCTCGCCGGAAACGGGGTTGCGCGCGCGGGCGCCGCCCCGGCGCTGCGCGAGTTCGCCCGGACGACGGGGATCCCAGTCGCCGAGACGTTCATGGGCAAGGGGCTCGTGGACTCCGACTCCGACCACGCGCTCGGCGCGGTGGGATTGCAGGCGGGCGACTTCGACCTCGCCGGCTTCGGCGACGCCGATCTGATCATCGCCGTCGGCTACGACCTGGTCGAGCATTCGCCGGCGCTCTGGAACCCCGGGCGGAACAAGCGGATCATCTGCATCGACTCCGTGCCGGCCGAGACCGACCAGCACTTCATTCCCGAGGTCGAGCTCGTCGGCGACACCTACGCGACGCTGCTGCGCCTCGCCGAGGAGTGCCGCGACACGGCCTCGCAGGGTGGCTCGCACCGGCTGCGCGAGGCCGTGATCGGGCGGCTCGAGGTCGCGGGCCGCGACGACGCGTTCCCCATCCGCCCGCCGCGGGCGCTGCTCGAGATCCGCAACCTGCTCGGGCGCGAGGACATCCTCGTCTCCGACGTCGGCCTGCACAAGCTGTGGATCGGGCGCCTGTGGCCCGCGCACGAGCCGAACACGGTGCTGATCGCCAACGGGCTCGCGGGCATGGGATTCGCCGTCCCGGCGGCGATCGCCGCCAAGCTCGTCCATCCGGATCGCAAGGTCGTCGCCGTCTCTGGCGATGGTGGTTTCCTGATGAACGCCCAGGAGCTGGAGACGGCGCGACGGCTCGGCACCGCGTTCGTCAACGTGGTCTGGGAGAACCGGCAGTTCGGCTCGATCGCCTGGAAGCAGGAGAAGCGGTTCGGTCGCCACTTCGGAACCGACTTCGACAACCCCGACTTCGTCGGCATGGCGGAGTCGTTCGGGCTTCCGGCCTGGCGGTGCGAGTCGGTCGACGACTATCGCCGCCGGCTCGGCGAGGCGCTGGCGCTGGAGGTGCCGTCCCTGATCGCCGTGTCGGTCGACTACTCGCCCGATGTGGCAATCGCCGCCGAGCTCGGCGCCGAGACGGTGAGGATCTGAGCGGGGCCGCGGGCGGCGAGCACCAGTTCCTCTGGGCCCGGCGCGCTACTCGCCGGCGGCGGGCTCGACGGGCAGCCCCGCCGAGCGCCAGGCCTGAAACCCGCCGACGACGTCGGGTCGCCCGCAGCCCGAACCGGTTCAGGGTCGCCGCCGCGAGGCTGGACTGATAGCCCTGGTTGCAGACCAGGATCAGCTCGAGGTCGCGGCGGGCAAGCTCGGGATCGCGGTCCTCGCAGGCGGGGTCGAGGCGCCACTCGAGCACGTTGCGGGAGACGAACCGCGCGCCGGGGATGAGCCCGTCGCTGGCGCGCTGGAAGTCGGAGCGGATGTCGACCAGAACCGCGCCGTCACGCGCCGCCGCCTCGGCTTCGGGCGGCGAGAGCCGCTCGAGCCCGCTCCGCGCCTCCGCGAGCAACGCCGCCACGGTGAATTCGTTCGGCCCAGTCCCCTCCGTGACGCCGCCCATCATCTCATCGTCGGCGGTTGCGCCCCTACGCGACCGGTTGATCGGCCGGTTGCTCGCTAGCCTCACCGGCCGGTGATCAGCACAAACCAGTTCAAGAACGGTACGCACATCGAGGTCGATGGGGCGACCTACCGGATCCTCGAGTTCCAGCACGTCAAGCCGGGCAAGGGCGGAGCCTTCGTGCGCACGCGGCTGCGCAAGCTCGATGGCGGCTCGGTGATCGACAAGACCTTCCGCGCCGGGGAGAAGTTCCGGCCGGTGCGAACCGAGACGCGGAAGATGCAGTTCCTCTACGACTCCGGCGACTCGGCCGTGTTCATGGACACCAACACCTATGACCAGACCGAGATCCGGCGCGAGGACCTCGGCGACGAGATGCGCTGGGTGATGCCGAACGACACCGTCGACCTGCTGCTCGTCGATGAGCGCCCGGCCGGGGTGCAGGTGCCGAGCGCGGTCGAGATGGCGGTCACGACCACCGATCCCGGGCTCAAGGGCGACACGGCGTCCGGCGGCGGGACGAAGCCGGCGACGCTCGAGTCCGGGGTCACCGTCCAGGTGCCGCTGTTCGTCAACGAGGGCGACCGGGTCCGGATCGACACCCGCAGCGGCGAGTACGTGTCGCGCGCCTGAGCGCGGGCTGCGGCGGCCGGCGAGCGCGTAGGCTGATCGCCATGCGCCGAACCGACCAGCGCCGCGACGCCGTCTTCGCGCTCTACCAGCGCGAGGTCACCGGGCGTGCGCTCGCCGAGCTGCTCGCCGGCGCGCGGCCCTTCACGCGCGAGCTCGCGGAGGCCGTCGACGCGGATCGGGCGGCGCTCGACGCGGAGATCGCGCGGCTCGCGCGCGGCTGGGAGCTGGAGCGGATCGCGCCCCTGGAGCGCAACATCATGCGGGTCGCCCTGCACGAGATGCGCGCACGCGCTGAGATCCCGGTCGAGGTCGCGATCGACGAGGCGGTCGGGCTGGCGAAGGAGTACTGCGGCCTCGACGCTCCGGGCTTCGTCAACGGCATCCTCGGCACCGCGGCGCGCGAGTTGGAGGCGGCCGGGACGTGAGGGAGCTGGAGACGCTCGCCGAGCGGCTGCGCTCGCTCGCCGAGCAGCTTCGCGACCCCGAGGTCGCCGACGAGCGCGCGGCCGCGCTCGCGCGCGAGGCCGCCGACGTCGTCAGCAGGGCGGGCAACGAGATCGACCGCGCCCTCGACGACCCCGGCGACGAGCCGCCCGAACGGCCGTAGTGGCGGGTTACCCGGAGGATCTTCGCGCCCTCGTCGAGGAGCGGCTGGCGGGGCTCGAGTTCTCGACCACCGCCGCCACCGCCGGGCTCGACGAGGCGATGCGCTACTCGCTGCTCGCCGGGGGCAAGCGGATTCGTCCGGTGCTCTGCCTGGCGACGGGGCGCGCGACCGGGACGCCGCCGGAGTCCCTGCTGCCGGCGGCCTGCGCGATCGAGCTCATCCACACCTACTCGCTGATCCACGACGACCTCCCGGCGATGGACGACGACGAGCTTCGCCGCGGGCGGCCGACGTCGCACGTCGTCCACGGCGAGGACGTCGCCATCCTCGCCGGCGACGGTCTCTTCGCCGAGGCGATCAGGCTGTTCTGCGAGCGCCAGGAGGGAGAGCCCCCGCGCGTGCTCGCCGCCCTGCGCGAGCTCGTCTCGGCGACGGGCGTCGGCGGCATGGTCGGCGGCCAGTACCGCGACGTGACCCTCACCAAGCCCGCCGCCCCCGGAAGCGAAGGCGAGGAGGCGGGAGGCATCGATCTGGCCGCGCTGCGTGAGCTCCACTCGCTGAAGACCGGGCGCCTGATCGCCGCCAGCGTCTCGGTCCCGCTGGCCCTCCTCGGCGTGGGAGAGGCCGCGAGGACCCCGTACCTGCGCTTCGCCGACGAGCTCGGCGTC
Source organism: Solirubrobacterales bacterium (assembly GCA_050697155.1). Lineage (GTDB taxonomy): Bacteria > Actinomycetota > Thermoleophilia > Solirubrobacterales > 70-9 > JBOGZD01. The sequence continues at coordinate 29,007 of JBOGZD010000018.1, forward strand.
CTGTTCCAGATCGTCGACGACATCCTCGACGTCACCGGCTCGGACGAGGAGCTGGGCAAGCCCGGCGGCTCGGACGAGCGCCACGGCAAGCTCACCTACGTGAGCGCGCTCGGCCTCGAGCGCGCCCGCGAGCTCGCCGCCGAGTCGCACGCGAAGGCGCGGGCGGCGCTCGCCACCGCCGAGGGCGAGACAGCCGATCTCGGCCTGATCACCGACTTCATCCACACGCGACAGCGCTGAGCGGGCCGCCGGCCGCTGCCTACCCTGGATCGGTGGACTTGCGAGCGACGGGGCGAAGCGTCGTCCGGCACGGCCGCCTGCCGCTGGCCGCGCTGGCGCTGGCCGTGGTCGGGATCGTCGTCGGCCTGCGGCTTGCCGGCTCCACCGGCCACGACACCGCCCTCGGCCGGGTCGCGCTCGAGCTTCAGCCGGCGATCCCGGGCGGCGTCGAGGCGTTCGTCCCGGTCGCCGACTGGGGGCTGCGGGCGCCCGCGTTCGACGGCCCGTTCGAGCTTCGCCTCGAGCTGCGCTCGATCGACCGCCAGGCGCTTCTCGACGCGGCCGGCGGCGACCGCTCGCTGCTCGCCGAGGCGCGCGAGGATCTCGGCCAGGGGGCCACAGACGCGATCGTGCGGGCGCTGGTGTGGATCGTCGTCACGACCGCGGCGCTCGCCTCGCTCGCCCTGCTCGCCTGGCGGTCTCCGCGCCGGCGGGCGGCGCGGTTCGCCGGGCTGACCGGGGTTGCGCTCGCGACACTGGCCGGCGGCGGGATCCTGATCGCCTCGCTCAGCTTCAGCGAGGCGGCGCTCGAGAGCCCGACCTACACCGCCGGCGGGGCGGAGCTCGAACGGCTCCTCGCCGCGGCCGAGGAGGAGCGCCTGCGAAGCGGCTACGGCTCGGAGCTCGAGAGCGTGCTGCGCGGCCTCTCGACCGTGCTCGCCGACGCGCCCGTCTCGGAGCGGCGCGACCGGAAGCTCTTCGCCGCCTCGGACCTGCACGGAAACGCGCTCGTGATCGATCCGCTGTCGCGGTACTTCAATGGTGCGCCGGTGCTGATGCCGGGCGACTTCGCCCAGCGCGGCACGGCGGCAGAGGCGGCGTTCGTCGCGCCCCGCGTCGCGGCGCTCGGCGACCGGGTGATCGCGGTCTCCGGCAACCACGACTCGGCGGCGATGATGGAGCGACTCGGGCGCGAGGGGGTGGCGGTGCTCGGGGCGGAGCTCGGCCCGTTTCCGGTCACGATCGAGGCCGAGGGCCTGACCGTTGCCGGCTTCGCCGATCCGCTCGAGCGCAGCGGCTCCGGCGACGCCCCCGACGAGCCGGTCACCTTCGAGGACCTCGAGGACGCCGTCGAGCGCGTCGAGCTCGCCGAGGACGAGCTGCGCGAGTGGTTCGACGGCCTCCCCGCGCCACCCGACGTGGTCATGGTGCACCAGAACGAGCTCGCCCAGTCGCTCGCCGCCTCGCTGCTGGGCGACGAATACCCGCGGCCGCTGACGATCGTGACCGGCGACGATCACCGCCAGCACGTCGACCGCTACGGCCCGATCACGGTGGTCGACGCGGGGACGGTGGGCGCCGGCGGGATCTTCGACGCAGGGGTGGCATTCGCGGGGCTGGCCACCCTTCACTTCGACCGCGAGCGCCCGGCGCTGCGCGCGGTCGACCTGATAGCGGTCGAGCCCTTCTCGGGTCGCGGCCAGGGCTCCCGTGTGGTCATCGACGCGCTCTGCCCGGAGGAGGACCGCTGCAGCTACGAGCCCTCCGAGCCCGAGGTCAGCATCCCCGAGGATGTCGTTGGGGCGCCGGACCTACCCTGACCGCCGACCCGATCCGAGATCGGGGGTCCTGCCACAATCCGGGGCTCCCGTGGGCAGTCAGGAGTCCGACAGCGAGACCGCACCCGGCGCGCGGCTGCTCGACTCGATCGACGGCCCCGCCGATCTCGAGGGCCGCTCGGACGAGGAGCTGGCCGAGATCGCGCAGGAGGTCCGCGAGCTGGTCATCGACGTGATCGGCGAGATCGGCGGCCACTTCGGAGCCAACCTCGGCACCTGCGAGCTCGCCGTCGTGCTCCACACCCTGCTCGACTCGCCGCGCGACA
>JBOGZD010000019.1:0-31042 GCA_050697155.1 Solirubrobacterales bacterium
CGTGGGGACGGCGCGACCCGCTCGCCGGGCGCCTCGGGTTGAGCGTCCCGCGCGAGTGGTGGGCGTCGGCGCCGCTGCTGAAGTCCTACGAGGCCGCCGGGTTTGCCTGGGTGCAGCTGCACTCCCCGCCGCGCTCGGTGCTCGCCGACGCCCGCCAGTGCATCCAGCATGCCGCGGCGGTCGGCACCGCGCTGGCCACCACCGGCCTCGATGCGGTCCTCCACGCCCCGGGCGAGCTTCGCGCCGGCGACCCGTCCGCGGACGCGGCGCTCGAGCGGCTGCTCTCCTACGCGGCCGAGGCCGGCGCCTCCCACGTCGTCTACCACGCGCTGGCGCTGGCGGACGAGCCCGGGAGCGAGTTCGAGCTCGCCGCCGAGACCCGCTCGCTGGCGCGACTCGCTCCGATCGCCGAGCGGCTCGGGGTGCGGATCGCGCTCGAGAACCTGGCGCCGCTCAATCCGGGCCCGGAGACCATCTCCGCGAACCCGATCAGCCTCCGGGGTGTCGCCCAGCGGATCGGCTCGGACGCGGTCGGGCTGTGCCTCGACATCGGTCACGCCCACGTGATCGCCGACCAGCGCCACACGTCGGTCGAGCGCCTGTGCGAGCCGGTGCTCGACCTGGTGACGTGCTTCCACGTCCACGACAACCTCGGCGCCCGCCGGCGACCGAGCGGGGACCAGCTCGGCACAGACCCGCTGCGCCTCGACCTCCATCTGCCGCCCGGCCGCGGCACCGTGCCCTGGCAGCGGGTGGCGCCGATGCTCTCCGCCCACGAGGCCCCGCTAGTGCTCGAGGTCCATCCCCCGTTCCGCTCGCGCGCCAACGACCTCTCCCGCCGCGCCGCCCGCCTGCTCGGCGCGGGTCGCCTTCATCCGCGGGTCTGAGGGGCGCGGGCCCGGGCGGCGAAACTCCCGGCCAGGGCCGCGGCGCAGGCGTTCGGTAGAGGCACCGAGGGGGAAAGCGGAGTCGCGCCCTCGGCGTGGGCGGTCGTCCGCGGGCGGGTTGGCGCCTTGTTCGTCCATAGGGCGAAGAAGGCGCCAATCGCGGGCCCGCGCGGCCGGAATCCCCCGGCGGTTGGGGGAAAAGTCCCACATATGGGCCCTATCCCCCAACCGGCTCGGGATCGGCCAACGATTGGGGGATAGAGCTCGCTATGCGAGCTGAATCCCCCAAACGCCTCGGATTGGCCGCCGGCTCCGCGCACCCCGGACCCCGATCCATTCCCCTTTTGTGCCATTACCGCATGCCGGCGTCACGACGGCGCAACGGAGTCAGGCCGCAACCGCTACGAAGCGCCGCGCGCCCGCCCGCCGTGACCTGCCCCCGGCGGGGGACAGTAGTCGGCGGCCGGGGGGAGTTGCAGAGAGCGCTCGACTTGGTCGATGAACTCGCGCGCGATCTCGAGAGCGTCAGCGTCAGCTGTGCTTGACGACGATCCCCTGGAGGATGTCGGCGGCCTGGCGCGAGCGGTCGATTGCCTCCTCGATCGCACCGAGGACGTCCTTCCAGCGGATCACGACCATGGGGTCGATGCCGCCCTCGAACAGGGTCGCCACGGCGGCGCGACAGATCCGATCGCCCTCCTGCTCCCGGCGTCGGGCGCTCTGGAGGTGTGGTCCGACGTCGTCGCCGTCTCGCAGTCCGGTCAGGGCCCGAGCCAGATCGCGTGAGGCATCACGCAGCACGCCCGCCAGCTCGGCCGCCTGCTCGAGGGGCGCCTCGATCCGGTAGATCGCCGTCTCCTCGGCCGCCTCCTCGATGTCATCGACCACGTCGTCGATCGCTCCGACGAGCCTGTAGATGTCCGAACGGTCAAAGAGCTGACCGTGGCTTCGGTGCAGGGCGTGGACGATCGAACGGGTCAGCTCGTCGCCCCGGTGCTCGCAGGCGGTGATCTCGGCCCGGATCCTCGACGAGTCGTCGGGCCAGGTTGCGAACAGCTCGGCCGCCAGCTCGGCCGCCCGCTGAACGTTCGTCCCGGCGTCCGCAAGGGAGTCGAGGATGTCGTCCGAGCGCCAGCCGGCCGCCCAGGAGATCCGCCGACGGAGGCGTTGCAACGGCGACCCACTCATCACTGCGGCCGGGAACCGGCCCGTCGACGTCTCCCCGGGGACGCCTTAGGGCGTCCCTACGGCGTCACCGGCTCCGGGTGTGAGGCGTCCTGGAACTCGCGGAAGAGGCCGGTGACGACGAAGGCCACCTGCTCGCCGATGTCGACGGTGTTGTCTCCGATCCGCTCCAGCGCCCGGGCGGCCAGGATCATCGTCATCGCCCACTCGCGGCGATCGTGATCGTCGCCGATCTCGAGCGCGATGTGGAAGATCTCCTTGTTCAGGTCGTCGACCAGGTCGTCCTGGCCGACGAGGCTGCGCGCGAGCGCCACGTCTCGCTCGGCGAAGGCGCGCTTTGCCTGGGAGATCTGGGTCTTCACCTGCTTGCCCATCGTCACCACGTCCTTGAGGATCCGGTCGTCGGCCGGGGGCTCGTGGCCGGCGAGCGGGATCAACTTGGCGACGTTCACGCACTGATCGCCCATCCGCTCGATGTTCTTCATCACGTGCAGCAGCGCCGAGATCACCCTCAGGTCCGTCGCCACCGGCGCCTGGGTGGCGGCCAGGGTGATGATCGACTGGTGCACCTCCAGGTAGCGGCCGTCGATCACGTCGTCGTTGGCGATGATCAGCTCGGCCAGCTCGGTGTCCTGGTGCTCGACCGCCTCGGTCGCCTTGTCGAGCTGGTCCGCGACCATGTCGAGCCCCTCCAGCGCGCGGGTCTCGAGCGTCTCCAGCTCCTCCTGGTAGTTGACCCGCGCGTGCTGGCGAGGCGGCTCGGTGACGTGCTCGGGCATCAGCCGACCTTCCCGGTCACGTAGTCCTCGGTCCGCTTGTCGGAGGGGTTAGTGAAGATCTTCTCGGTCTCGTCGTACTCGACGATCTCCCCCCAGCGGTCGCGCTCGTCGGCGGTCAGCTCGACGATCAAGAACGCGGTCATGTCGGAGACGCGCGCCGCCTGCTGCATGTTGTGGGTGACGATCACGATCGAGTAGTTCTCCTTCAGCTCCATCATCAGGTCCTCGATCTTCCCGGTCGAGATCGGGTCCAGCGCCGAGCAGGGCTCGTCCATCAGGATCACGTCCGGGTTGACCGCGATGCAGCGGGCGATGCAGAGGCGTTGCTGCTGACCGCCAGACATGCCGAACGCGTTGTCGTCGAGGCGGTCCTTCACCTCGTCCCAGATCGCCGCGCGCCTCAGCGCCCGCTCGACGATCTCATCCATGTCGCCGTCCATGCCGATGACCCGCGGCCCGAAGGCGATGTTGTCGTAGATCGACTTCGGGAACGGGTTCGGCTTCTGGAATACCATCCCGATCAGCTTGCGGACCTGGACCGGGTCGACCTTCGGCCCGTAGAGGTCCTCGCCGTGGTAGAGGAGCTCACCGTCGACGCGGGCCGAGGGGATCAGGTCGTTCATGCGGTTGAGGCAGCGGATCAAGGTCGACTTTCCGCACCCCGACGGCCCGATCAGCGCGGTGATGTTCTTGTGGAAGACGTCCAGCGAGATGTCCTTCACCGCGGGGTTTCCGTCGTAGTGGACGGAGAGGTCCTTGAGCTCGAAGACCTTCTCCCCCTTCGCGGCCGCCCACCCCTCGCGATGCTCGGTGTGGATCGCGATCGACGGGTGCTCCGCGGCTCGCGCCCCGTCGCCGCCGGCCCCGGCCCCGGCGGTCCGCGTCTGTCTCTCTTCCTGGGTCATGTTCTCGCTCACCTTAGATCACCTACCACCTCTGCTCGTAACGATTGCGTAGCCAGATCGCGAACGAGTTCATCGCCAGCAGCACGATCAGCATCACCAGGATCCCGGCCGCGGCGAGAGTCTGGTACTCGTCCTGGGCGCGGGTGAAGTACGAGAAGATCTGCACCGGCAGCGTCGTGTAGCCCTCGGTGAGCGGGCTCGTCGGGTTGAAGGTGACGAAGGTCGCGGCGCCGACCAACAGCAGCGGCGCCGTCTCGCCGATCGCCCGCGAGACGGCGAGGATGACGCCGGTGACGATCCCGGGAATCGAGGCCGGCAGCACCTGGCGGCGGATCGTCTGCCACTGGGTCGCGCCGAGGGCGAGCGATCCCTCCCGGATCGATGGGGGCACCGCCCTGAGCGCCTCGCGGGCGGCGATGATGATCGTCGGCAGCACCAGCAGCGCCAACGTCAGCGAGCCGGCGAGCACGATGAAGCCGAGGTCGAGCGGGCCGCGGACGATGAACGCCAGGCCGAGGATCCCGTACACGATCGAGGGAACGGCGGCGAGGTTCTGGATGTTGACCTCGACCAACCGGTTGAAGCGACTCTCCTTGTTGGCGTACTCCTCGAGGTAGAGGGCAGCGCCGACGCCGATCGGGACACAGAAGGCGATCACCCCGCCGATCACCCAAAGGGTGCCGAGGATCGCGTTCTGGAACCCGGCGTTGGCCGGTAGCCCGGAGCCCTTCTTCGTGAAGAGCTCGGTCCCGAGGCGATCCCTGCCGTCGACGAACGCGTCGATCAGCATCAGTGCCAGCCCGAGCAGGGCGACGCTGAGCGCCAGCAGCAACAGGGCGTAGAAGACCCGCCCGCGGCGGACGTCGCCGCGCGGCTGGCGACCGAGCTCCGCCGCCGGGACCGAGGCCCGCGCCCCGGCGACCGCGAGCCTGGTCCGCTCGCTGCTCACTCGTAGACCTCCCGATACCTGCGCACGAGCCTGATGCTGATCAGGTTCATCACCAGCGTCATCGCAAAGAGCAGCAGGCCGACGGCAAAGATCGTGTCGTACTCGATCGTCCCGGTGGCGATGTCGCCGGTCGCGGTGACGCCGATGTACGCGGTCATCGCCTGGATCGAGTCGATCGGGCTGAAGGTCAGGTTGGGCGTCGAGCCGGCAGCCATCAGCACGACCATCGTCTCGCCGACCGCTCGCGAGACCCCGAGCACGATCGAAGCGACGATCCCCGATAGCGCGGCCGGGAAGACGACCCGCAGCGCGACCCGCATCCTGCTCGCCCCGAGCGCGTAGGCGCCCTCGCGCAGGCCGCCGGGCACGGCCGACATCGCGTCCTCGGAGATCGAGGCGATGATCGGGACGATCAGCAGCCCGATCGCAAGGCCGGCCGCGCCGGCGTTGAAGATGTTCGGCTCGTCACCGAGGAAGCCGGGCCAGATGTCCTGGAGCAGCGGGGTGATGAACGAGAAGGCGAAGAACCCGAAGGCAACGGTCGGGACGCCGGCGAGCACCTCAAGGATCGGCTTCAGCGTCCTGCGGGCCCGCGGGCTCGCGTACTCGCTGAGGTAGATCGCCGCCCCGAGCCCGATCGGGATCGCGAACAGAAGGCCCCACAGGGTGACGTTGAGCGTCCCGACGACGATCGGCAGGGCGCCGAAGCTCTGGGGCTCGATCGAGGGAGACCAGGTGGTGCCGAACAGGAAGTCCCCGACCGGGACCTCCTGGAAGAACCCGATCGAGGGCCCGATCAGCGAGATCACGATCGCCGTCGTGACGGCGACCGAGAGGGCGGCGCAGACGCCGAGAAGGCCCTTGATCGCCTTCTCGCCGTAGCGGCGACTCGGGGCCTCCAGCCGCCGCGACCCCGAGGTCGCGAGGCGGCTGGAGGTGATGATGTCCCGAGCTTCCACTCCGTGTTTGGCTGCGAACGCGGGCGCGGCTAGTTCGCGGTCTCCTCCGAGCCGCCCCCGCCGAGCGAGGCGACGGTCTCCTCGGCCTCGGCGAGCTGCTCGTCGGTGAGCGTGATGAAGCCGGCCTGAGCGATGACGTCGTTTGCGTTCTCGAGGTAGAAGTTGACGAACTCCAGCACCTCGGGCTTCTCGAGCGCCTCCGCCGACGGGTAGATGTAGAGCTGACGGCCGAGCGGGAAGTAGTCGCCGCTCTGGGTCGTCTCCTCAGCCGGTGCCACGCACTCGCCCGTGTCCGGGTTCTCGATCTCGAGCGCCTTCAGCTGATCTTGGTTCTCGTTGAAGAACGAGTAGCCGAAGTAGCCGATCCCGCCGGTCGCGCCGGAAACGCCGGTGACGGTCGCGTTGTCGTCCTCACCGACCACGTTGACGTCCCTGGAGCGCTGCGCACCCTCCTCGCCGTTGATCGCGTCGGTGAAGTAGTCGAAGGTGCCGGAGTCGGCGCCGGGGCTAAAGATCTCGAGGTCCTCGTCGAACTCTGCGTCGAGCCCCTCGATCTCGCCCCAGCTCGTGATCGTCGCACTCGGGTCGAAGATCTCGTTGAGCTGGTCGACCGTCATGCAGGTGACCGGGTTCTCGGGGTTGACGACCACGGTGAGCGCGTCGTTGGCGACCGAGACCTGCTCGTACTCGATGCCGTCGTCGGCACAGAGCTCCTCCTCCTCGGGCGCGATCTCACGCGAGGCGTCCGAGATGTCGGTCTCGCCGGCGCAGAACTTCTCGAATCCGCCACCGGTGCCCGACGTGCCGACCGCCACCCGGACGTCCGGGTTCTCCTCGTTGAACAGCTCGCCCACCGGCTCGCTGAGCGGCGCGACGGTGCTCGAGCCGTCGATCCGGATCGCGCCGGAGAGCGACTCTCCTCCGCCGTTGCCGTTGTCGTCGTCATCATCGCCGCAGGCGGCGAGTCCGAATGCGAGCACGCTGCCCAGGCAGGCAGCGACCAACCACTTCTTGGTGATCACGTTGATGCTTCTCCCTCTATTGATCGGTGGTGAAGTGCGGTCAGGCTCGCAGCGGGCCCGGGTTTACCTGTTACGGACCGGTGGCCGACCTGTGAAAAACCCGTGAACAGGGCAGGAATCGCCGCCGCGGCGGCGACGGACCCACCCAGCTGGGGTAAGGCTCACGCCGGGTCTGGAGCTTCGGTCGCCTCGACCGGCTCAGAGGCCCCGGACTCAGTCGGCTCAGGCGCGGCGGATGCTGCGCCCGCCGCGGCCGGCTCCGGCGCGGCGGCCCCGCCCTCGGGCTCGAAGCGGTAGCCGACCCCGAAGTGGGTGTGGATGTACCGCCAGCCCGGAGACTGTTGCTGTAGCTTCGCGCGCAGCTTGCGGACGAAGACGTCGACCGAGCGGTCGCCGTGGGCCATCGCATATCCCCACACCCGCTGGTAGATCTCCTCGCGCTCGATCACCCTGCCGCTCGCCTCGGCCAGGACCTGCAGGAGCTCGAACTCGCGCCGGGTGAGGTCGAGGCTGCGCCCGGCGACGAAGGCCTGGAACTGGTCGGCGCGGATCTCGATCTCGCCGGCGACCACCGGGCCCGTCTCGGGGCGCGGCTGTCCGCGGCGGCGGCGGCGCACGACCGCCTCGATCCGCGCGGTCACCTCCTCAGGGTGCGATGGCTTCAGGATCCAGTCGTCGGCGCCAAGGCGCAGGCCGCGCACGCGCTGGGAGACGGTCGAGCCCTGGGTGCAGACGATCACCCCGAGGTCGGGGAGCATCCCGCAGACTCGCTCCAGGAACTCCCAGCCGAGGGGGCCGAGGACCGAGAGGTCGACCACGAGCGCGTTCAGCTTCATCGCCACCAGCTCGTCCGGCGGCACGCTCGAGGACAGGATGCGGTACTCCCACCCGGCGGCCTCGAAGCGTCGCTCGAGCACGCGCAGGAATCCGCTGTCGGTGTCGATTACGGCTAGGCGCACTTCCCCGGGCTGTTGATTCATTGCCCCGATCCTCTCCGTGAGCGCCTCCCATAGTACGGGTGGGTGCGACGGACAGCTTTGGTTCACAGAACTTTCACACGGTAGTTCCCAGGTTCTTCACGCCCGGTCGGCCGCCGGTGAGCAGACTTCCGCTCAACGAGATCCTCTCTCGTGCAGCGCGCGGCCTCACTCCCTGCCCCGGGCCGCGCGCTCATTATTTCTGGAACGTTGTCTCAGAAGGTCGCCGAGCGCACGCCGGCGGCGATCAGCCCCAGGACGACGACCCCGACGAGCACGCGATAGACGACGAAGCCGTCGTAGCTGTGGCGGCGAACCAGCGCCAGCAGCCAGGCGATCGCCGCGTACCCCGCGATCGCAGAGGCGATCGTGCCGAAGATCATCGGCCCGACCACTCCGTCGGGGAGCCCCTCGGAGACCGCCTCATAGCCCTTGACCAAGCCGGCTCCGAAGGTCACCGGCACCAGCAGCAGGAACGAGACGCGGGCGGCCGCGTCGCGGTCGAGCTGCAGGTAGCGCCCGGCTGAGATGGTCACGCCCGAGCGTGAAACCCCGGGCGCCAGCGCGAGGGTCTGGGCGAGGCCGATGTAGAGGCCGTAGCGGAGGCGCACCTCGCCCAGGGCCTTGCGCTGGGGACGTCGATCGGCGTGCCAGAGGATGAGCCCGAACGCGATCAGCAGCACGGCGATCATCCACGGCTCGCCGAGGTTGTCGTCGATCCAGTCCTCGCCGATCGCGCCGACGATCACCGCCGGGACTGTGCCGAGTGCGATCACCCAGGCCAGGCGCTCGGACCCCACGCCGATCGCCCGGTTGCGCAGGGTGCGCACGAAGCCGGCGACAATCGCCCGCAGCTCGGCGTGGAAGTAGCCGATTACGGCGACCAGGGTCCCCATGTGCAGGGCGACGTCGAAGGTCTTGTTGAAGTCGGGGTTCTCGCGCAGGAAGGTGTAGTCCTGCGCCCAGGGGACGAGGATCAGGTGGCCCGACGACGAGATCGGCAGGAACTCGGTCAGGCCCTGCACGACCCCGAGCAGGATCGCCTCGAGGATCGACATGAAGGGCGGGATGGTATGGCCAGTCGCCAGTCGCCAGTCGCCAGTCGCCAGGCATTAGAGTTCGCGGAGTGAGCCGCCTGCGACCGCCTGCCTTCGCGTTCACGCTCTCGCTGGTCGCCATGCTCGCGCTCGCCCCGGCGGCGATGGCCGCCGACGGCGTCGGCCTCTGGGGCCGCACCGACGACAAGGTCGTCACCTTCTTCAGCTTCGCCGTGATCGCCTTCTTCGCGATCCTGGTGACCGTGCTCTCGATCGTCCAGATCAGGCTCGAGAGCCGCAAGGAGCGCGCTCGCGAGGAGCTCGAGCGCCTGCGCAAGCCCTGAATGCAGCCGGTGGCTGCTCGGCTTCGCCTCCGCTGCCACCGGGTCTCCTAGGGATGGCGAAGGTTCGTTACGAGCGCTCGGGCTCGGCCGCGGTGCTGACGATCACGCGCCCCGAGCGGCGCAACGCGGTCGACGACGAGACCGCGGCGCTGTTGCGCGAGGGGTTCGACCGCTTCGAGGCCGACCCCGAGGCGCGGGCGCTGGTGCTCACCGGCGAGGGGCCGGAGGCGTTCTGCGCCGGGGCCGACCTGAAGGCGATCGCCCAGCGCGGCGCGCAGTTCGCGGGCGACGACCCCGCCGCGGCCGTCGACGACTGGCTGGACGCCAAGCCCGACGGGCCGCTCGGCTTCACCCGCCTCGAGGCCACCAAGCCGACGATCGCCGCGATCTCCGGCTGGTGCCTGGCCGGCGGGCTCGAGCTGGCGCTGTGGTGCGATCTGCGGATCGCCTCGACCGGCGCACGACTCGGGTTCACCGAGCGCCGATTCGGCGTCCCGCTGATCGACGGCGGAACCCAGCGGCTGCCGCGGATCGTCGGCATGGGCCGGGCGCTGGAGATGATCCTCACCGGCCGGGTGGTCGAGGCCGAGGAGGCGCTCGCGTGGGGGCTGGTAACCGAGGTCGTGGCCGCCGGCAGGCCCCTCGAGCGCGCCCTGGAGATCGCCGAGGGACTGGCCTCGTTCCCGCAACAGACGATGCTCTCGGACCGCCGCGCGGCGCTCGAGGGCAGGGGGATGGCGCTCGCGGACGGGCTCGCGCTCGAGGCGCGGCTCGGGCGCGACTCGGTCGTCGCCGGGGTCGAGGGCGCGACCCGGTTCGCCGCCGGCGAGGGGCGGGGGGCGCAGGGGGCCGGGGTGTAACGGCGACCCGCTGCGGCTGACGCCGCGGCGATCGCGGCGGTTCCGGGTAGGGTTGGGCCCACCACCAGAGAGAGGGAGTGCGATGGCGTTCGAGGAGCTGAAGTCGAAGCAGAGCGTGATGTGGGGCAGCGGTCCGTACGCGCGGATCAGCGACCACCATGTCGATGCGCTCGAGCACCTGCTGCGGGCGGTGCCGCCAAGCGAGGGCGAGCGATGGCTCGACGTGGCCACGGGCACGGGCGAGGTCGCGGTTCGCGCGGCGCAGGCCGGCGCGAACGCAACCGGGCTCGACCTGGCGCCCGACCTGATCGAGATGGCTCGGGAGCGCGCAAAGGACGCCGGGGTCGAGGCCGCGTTCGACGTCGGCGACGCCGAGAGCCTGCCCTACGAGGATGCGAGCTTCGACACCGTCAGCTCGACCTTCGGGGTGATGTTCGCCCCCGACCAGGCGACCGCCGCCGGGGAGCTGGCACGGGTGTGCCGGCCCGGAGGGCGCCTCGCGCTGCTCACCTGGCATCCGACCGAGGGCGTGGCGGCGTTCTTCAAGGTCATGGCCCCGTATCAGCCGAAGCCCCCCGAGGGCGTCGGCAGCCCGTTCGCCTGGGGCGACCACGAGCACCTCGAGGAGCTGTTCGGCGAATCGTTCGAGCTTCGATACGAGGAGGGCGACGTGCCGTTGCACGGCGAGTCCGGCGACGAGATCTGGGAGCTGTTCTCGACCGCCTTCGGCCCGACGAAGGCGCTTGCGAACTCGCTCGAGGACGACCGCCGCGAGGCGCTCCGGCGCGACTGGGTCGCGTACTTCGAGCAGTTCCGCGACGGCGGCGGCGTCAGTCAGCCGCGGCCCTACGTGCTCGTGCTCGGCGAGCGGCGCTAGTCCCCGATCCGGAACTCGGTCAGCAGGCGCTTCTCGGTCTCGCCGGCGATCGTCGCCACGACCTCGACCTCGCGCTCGAACGGGGTGTCGCGAAGCTTCGTCGCCAGCAGGTCGTCGACCTGAAAGACGCCGGCGGAGTTGTTCATCTCGATCTCGATCCGCACCGCGCGCTCGGTGCCGCGGGAGATCTCCACCCCGTCGATCGCCGCCGCCGAGATCGCGTGGATCCCCATCCGCCCGGCCTGGACCGGGAGACGCGAGCGCCCGTGCGCCATGTCGAGGGCGTCGGCGACCCGCACCACCCCGGCCTCGACCGTGTAGGGCTCGCCGCGGCGGCGATGGCCGATGATCGAGTGCAGCGCCTCGGCGACGACCACGGTGCGCTCGGGGTCGTCGTAGACGTCGGCTAGCAGCTCACGCAGCTTGCGCTCGGCGAGGAAGAGGCTGTACGCCTCGTGGTCGGCGCGGTGGATCGACATGCCGATGTCGTGCAGCAGGGCGCCGGCGGCGACTACCACCTCGGCGTCGCGGTCGCGCATCCCGTGATCGGTGACCATCGCGGGGCTGATCTCCCCCCTTACGAGCAGCCGCAGCAGCCGCAGCGCGATGTTGAGCACGATCTGGACGTGGACCCACGAGTGGTCGGACATCCCGAGCCGCTCGGAGGTCACCTGCGCCATGTGCCACCAGGCGCGCACCTCCTGATCGCCGTTGACGGCGTCGAGCAGCGCCTCGAGCCTGCGGTTGCCGCGGGTCGGCACCCGCACCCGCGCCGGCTCCGTCGCCTCCGCCGGCGAGCGACCCAGCTCGCCCGGGCCGCTCTCGAGCTCCTCGGCCGCCTGCGTGTCGTCGCGATCGGACACGGCTGAATCCTCCCGTTTTTCCGCCGGGCGCGCCGTCTACGCTGACGGCCGATCGTGACCCTCAGGGGCTCGGGCAAGACGATCTGTCCCCGCACGGGCCTCGCCATTCCGGAATGCAGCTGCAGGGGCTGCCTGGAGGCGATGCTGCGCGAGTTCCACCCCGGGCCACTCGACGGCCCGATCAAGGTCACCCGCACGGCAGCGGCCGGTCGGGCTCGGCCCGGGAGCGGGCGCAGACGGCTCGGCTGAGCCTCCGAGTCCGGGTAAGGTCCGCGCGTGTCCGAGCTGCTGTCGATCGCGCGACGGGGCGAGGTGGCCGTGGTCACCCTGCAACGGCCCGATAAGCGCAACGCGCTCTCAATCGAGCTGCGGGTCCAGCTCGCCGACGCGTTCAATTCGATCTCAGGCGACACCGGCGTCGGCTGTGCCGTACTCACCGGCGCCGGCAGCGCCTTCTGCTCGGGGATGGATACGGCTCAGTTCGGCGGCGACCGCGCGCACCGCGAGCGCCTGGTCGAGACGAGCACGCTCGCATTCCAGGCGGTCGGCGAGTGCCACCGGCCGGTGATCGCGGCGGTCAACGGCCCGGCGCTCGCCGGAGGCTTCGCCCTGGCGCTGCTCTGCGATCTGCGGGTCGCCTCGCAGAAGGCACTGTTCGGCTACCCGGAGCTGCCGCGCGGGATCCCGCCTAGCTACGCGGCGGCGCGGGCGGTGCTCCCGGCGACCGTGGCGCAGGAGCTCAGCCTCACCGGCCGGGTGGTGCGTGCCGCCGAGGCGCAGCGCATGGGGATCGTGCGCGAGGTGGTCAGCGGCGACGTCGTCGCCCGCTCCATCGAGCTCGCCGAGCGCGTCGCCCCGCTGCCGCGCCAGGCGATCCTCGAGACCAAGCGCCGCACCCTGCTCGAGCGCCGCCACCTGTGGGGGTTCCTGTTCGAGGAGGAGGAACGGGTCTTTCGCCGCACGCTCCTGGGTGACGACGCCGGCCAGACCGAGGAGACCTCGACCGGCTAGAGCAGCGCGTCAGACGAGCGGCGAGGCGTATTCGAGCAGGTGCGGCCAGACGTAGATCTCCCAGGACGCGGCGACGATCAGGATCGGGATCGCGACCGCGACCGTGGTGAAGGTCGCGGCCAGCAAGTCGCTCCATTCGTCGCGGCGGCCGGCGATCGTCCACGCGGCGAGCGGAAGGAACAGTGCCACCAGCTCCGGGAGCGCGTGCGGGAGCACGGTGGCCAGCAGGGTCGCCGGCGAGATGTCCAGCTGGTGAGCGAGCTGGGCGCCGATCAGCCCCAGGGCGAGCGCCTGGGTGAGCAGCGAGAACGCGGTCACCGCGACGACCCACCCCAGTGCGATCGGCCGCGCCCGCTCGTGAACCCAGCGCGAGAGCCCGGTGCGCCGGGCGGCCGAGAGCGGAAGCGAGCTGCCGGCGATGAACCCGGCCACGCAGGCGGTCGCGTGGAGGGCGAGGACGATCGAGTTGCGCCAGAGGACGTTGGCGACGTCGCCGGGGTCGGCCCCCGCGGACAGCCCGGGGACGATGAGTGGCGTGAGGTCGACCGGGCTCAGCTCGGCGACCAGCCAGACCCCCGCCAGCAGTGCAACGGCGACGGCAAGCGCACCCGCTAGCCAGCCGCGCAGCACCGGCCACGGGTCGGCGTTCCAGCGCAGCAGCGCCCCGCGCGTGTCGCGCATGCCGCGAACGAGGACGAGCTGTTCGAGACTCACCCCAGTCCCATCGGCACGGATGTGGGCCTACCTGAACTACCCGCAGACGGGCCAGGGGGAGGAGCCGGCGCGCTGGTAGAGGAGCGCCGCGCGGTAGTCCTGCTCGGCCTCCGGCGCATCGGCGGGGTTGCCGGTACCGCCGACCGAGGCCCAGGTGCCGAGGTCGAACTGGTACTTGCCGTAGTAACCGGCGGAGTTGACGGCGGTCGGGTCGCCGCCCGACTCACAGCTTGCGATCGCGTCCAGGGTCGCCTGGGAGACGCCGAGGTCGGCGACGCCGGGCACCGATTCCTCGCGGCGCTCGCCGCGACGCTCGACCAGCTTCAGGTGGGTCTCGATCGAGCGGTCGAAGCGCTTCGCCGGCCGGTGGACGACCTGGAGCCTCGGCTCGCGCTCACGCTCGGCGCGGTCGCCTTCGCCGTGCGACGCAGCGCCAGCCTGGCCGACGGCTCCGAGGCCGAGGCCGAGAACGCATGTGGTTGCAGCGATGCGGGCGTTGCGGTACACGGGAGACCACCTCCGTTGCGTGCGTCCGGCCGGTGGCGCGGGCGATCCGCGTCACGTCCGCCGGGCGGCTTTTCACCCCCGGGCGGCAAGTAGGCTCAAAATGAGAGCGCGCCGATCGACGACGCGAGCCCGGGGGGCGTCCGTGTGACCGCGCCAGGGTGGCAGCCGCTCGGCGGCGTATGTGTGACGGCGATCACATTTGCAAGCAAAAGCTCACAAACCTCGGCTCCGCCTCGTCACGCAGGGATTCGCCGACCGGCCCGCGTTCGGCACCGCGGTCTCGGACGCGATCCTGAAGCGGGTGGCGAGGGGCCACCTCGAGCAGACGGTTCGCATCCACCGGCCCGCGCGCGAGCTCGCGTTCTCGAAGCAGGACCGCGCGGCCGCGGGGTTCGAGGCCGCCGCCCGGGCCGCGGCGGCGGCCGGCTTTACGCCCGTGGTCCGGCTCGCAGGCGGCCGCGCCGCCGTCTTTCACGAGGGCACGCTGGCGATCGCCTGGGCGAGCCCGGACGGTCGCCCGGTCGCGCACACCGGAGAGCGCTTCGAGGAGCTCGCCGCGATCGTCGTCTCGGCCCTGCGCGGGCTCGAGGTCGACGCCCGGGTCGGCGAGATCCCGCGCGAGTACTGCCCCGGCGTCTGGAGCGTCAACGCCCGCGGGGCGGTGAAGCTCGCGGGGATCGGTCAGCGGCTGATCGCCGGAGGCGCCCACCGCGGGGCGGTGGTCGTGGTCACCGGCGCCGACCTGGTGCGTACGGCGTTGGAGCCGGTCTACGCGGCGCTCGGGCTCGACTGGGACCCGGCGACCGCCGGCTCGGTGGCCGACGAGGCGCCGGGAGTCGGACTCGGCGAGGTCGAGGACGCCCTGATTGCAGAGCTCGGCGGGCGATTCGAGCTGGTGCCCGCGGAGGTCGACCCCGAGACCCTCGAGCTCGCAGAGCGGCTCGAGGCGGCACACGCGGCGCTGCGATGATCACGCCCGGATGATGGAGGCGACGACGACCCGACTCGAGACCGGCGCCGCGGAGGGCCTCGAGGAGGAGCAGCGGGCGACGCCCCTCGAGCTGTTCTTCGACTTGGTCTTCGTCTTTGCCTTCACCCAGGTGACGGCCATGATGGCGTCGAACCCGACCTGGGAGGGGCTCGGCCAGGGCATGCTCGTGCTGGCCGCCGTCTGGTGGGCTTGGGGCGGATACGCCTGGCTCACCAACGCACTCCACTCCGACGACGGGATCGCGCGGGTCGGCCTGTTCTCGGCGATGGGGGCGATGCTGATCGCCGCCCTCGCGATCCCGGAGGCGTTCGGCGACGACGCGGTTCTTTTCGCCGTCGCCTATTTCCTGGTCCGCCTGCTCCACATCGCCGTCTACACCTACGGAGCCCCCGAGATCGACGTGCGCGCCGGGATCGTCAACCTGGCGCCCGGCCTGCTCGGGGCGCCGGCGCTGCTGATCGTCGCCGGCTTCCTCGACGGCGGCGCCCAAGCGGGGTTGTGGATCGTCGCGCTGCTGCTCGACTACGCGACCCCCTACATCCGCGACGTGAGCGGCTTTCGCGTTTCGCCCTCCCACTTCGCCGAGCGCTTCGGGCTGGTCGTGATCATCGCCCTGGGCGAGTCGATCGTCGCGATCGGGACGGGGCTCGAGGGAGTCGCCCTCGGGACGGGGGAGATCTTCGCCGCGCTGGGCGGGGTCGTGGTCGCGGTGGCACTGTGGTGGGCCTACTTCGACGTCGTCGCGATCGTCGCTGAGCGCAAGCTCACAGAGGCGCCCGACGGGCTCGAGCGCAACCGGCTCGCTCGCGACTCGTGGGGGGTCATGCACGGGCTGCTGATCGCCGGCATCGTTCTCGTCGCCCTGGGGATCAAGAAGACGCTCGGTGCGGTCGGCGAGCCACTCGACACGGTGCCCGCGGTCGCCCTCTGCGGGGGCGTCGCCGTCTACTTCCTCGGCCATGTCGCGATCAGGCTGCGCAGCGTGGGGACCTTCAACCGCCAGCGGCTGCTCGTCTCGGCGCTCGCGCTGGCGCTGATCCCCTACGTCGCCTCGGTCGATGCGCTGCCGGCGCTGCTCACCGTGGTCGCGCTGGTCAGCGCGCTGGTCGCCTACGAGGCGATCTATCAGCGCGAGGCGCGCGCGCGGGTCCGTGCCGAGCGACAGCGAGCGGCGGCGGCCGCTGGGCACTAGACGGTTAGCATCGGCGCGTGCGCGTGCTCGCCTTCAGCGACCTGCATCGCGACCTCGACCAGGCCGCGCGGCTGGTCGAGATGAGCGCCGACGCCGACGCGGTGATCGGCGCCGGCGACTTCGCCTCGATTCACGAGGGGCTCGAGGAAGCGATCGCGGCGCTGAGCGGAATCGAGGCTCCGACGATCGTGGTCCCGGGCAACAACGAGACCGACGCCGCGCTGCGCGACGCCGCCGCCGCCTGGCCCGCGGCGACGGTGCTCCACGGCGAGGGCGCCGAGATCGACGGGGTGCCGTTCTTCGGCCTCGGCGCCGGGGTCCCGATCACGCCCTGGGACTGGAGCTTCGACCTCGACGAGGCCGACGCCGAGCGGCTGCTCTCCGGCTGCCCGGACGACGCGGTGCTCGTCATCCACTCGCCGCCCCGCGGCCACGTCGACACCACCGGCGGCGAGCATCTCGGCAGCGAGGCGATCCTGTCGACGATCGAGGCCAAGCGGCCGCGGGTCGCCGTCTGCGGCCACATCCACGACTGCTGGGGCCAGGAGTCGAGCGTCGGTGAGACCCGGGTGCTCAACCTCGGCCCAAGCGGGACGTGGATCGACGTGTAGTAGGAGACGACGCAGCCGGCTCAGGCACCGACGGCGATCACGCTGAGCGCGGCGGCCCCCTGGGTCATGTTCGCGCCTCGACGCGAGGTTGATCTGACCCAGCGGAAGGCCGGCCCGGCAAGCCGTGGCGGGCGAGCAGCGGGGCGAGGGTGAGCGCGAACAGCGCGCCGACGAGCACGTAGGGGACCGCGTCGGAGGTCGCCTCGGCGAGCGCGGCGCCGCCGGAGCCGCCGAGCACCTGGCCTCCCGCCCAGGCGAGGTTGACGAGCGCGAAGGCGAAGCCGTGGTCGAGGCCGGTCGCCTCCGAGGCGTCGGCGAGCAGCGCCATCGCCGGCGCCCAGAGGAGCCCGAGCGCGATCACTGCAGCGATCACCGCCGCGCCGAGCAGGGCCACGGTGGCCGGCAACGGGAGCAGGAGCGCGACCACCGCGGACGCGGCGAGGCCGAGCCGGATCGGCCACAGCCGTCCGCGGCGATCCGAGACGCGGCCGAAAGCGCGGCTCACGAGTGCCTCGACGGCGGCGGCGACCAGGAAGACCCCGCCCACCGCCAGTCCGCTGGCACCGAGCTCGTCGAGGCGAAGCGGAGCGAGCACGTTGAGCGTGCCGGCGAGCAGGGCCGGCAGGGCGACGAGCCAGAAGCCGGCGAGCACCGGCGCCGCGAGCAGAGCGCCGGCGACCCGCCGCACGCCGGGAGGCGGTGAGGGAGCCACCCCCGGGGTGACGGCGGCCCAGGCCGCCAGCCCGGCGGCGACGACGGCGACGGTGCTGAACACGGGCTCCGGCCCGGCCACGGTCGCCGCCCCGCCGAGCACCGGACCGAGCAGGACGCCGGCGATCGCCGCAGCGAGAGCCGAGCCGATCAGCTCCCCGCGCCGGTCGCGGGGGGTGGCGGCGAGGAGCCAGGCAAGGCCGCCGGTCCAGGCGCAGGCGCCGCCGATCCCCTGGGTGAAGCGCGCGAGATCGAGGACGAGCACGTTGCCCGCGAAGGCGAATGCGAGGCTCGAGCTGGCGAGCAGCGTGAGTCCGGTGAGCATCGTCGGGCGGACGCCGATCCGCGCGGCGAGCCAGCCGCTGGGCAGGGAGCCGATCAGCGTCCCCGCCGCATACGACGCGCTCAGCACCCCCGCCGCGGACTTCGAGAGCCCGAGGTCGTCGACGTAGTGGGGCAGCAGCGGCGTGATCGCCGCGTAGAACATGGTGTCGACGAGGACGACGGTGGCGACGAGGGCGAACAGTCGGCGCATCCAGCGAAACTAGCGACCCCCAGCCGTGCAAATCGGACTATGTCGGCGGCGCTACTCGTCCGGAACGTCGTGCGCTTCGAGCGCCTCGAACTCGGCCGTGTCGAGCGGGAGCGCGACGGCGCAGAAGTCCTCGCCCAGCGGGGTCAGGTGGATGCTGCGGCGAACGACGTGCGAGAAGCGGCCCGCCCGCCGCAGCGCCTCGAGGATCTCGGACTGAACTTCGATCACCTGATAGCGCTCGCGGTCGCGCACCGGCTCGCGCGCGAACCAGACCAGTCCGAGGCGGTTGAGGTTGTTCAGGTAGGCGGGAACCTGGTCGACGAAGCGGCATCCGGCCTCGGCGCCGATCATCGAGAATCCCTGGAGCATCACCCGCGACCCCGGCACGAACGCGAGCCCCGCGCGAACGTCGACCGCCGGCTGCGGCCCCTCCAGCGCCATCAGCCGCAGGATCCGGGCCTCATCGGGGGCAAGGTCGGCGAGAATCCGCTCGTATGCGGGATGGGTGCCCTGACGGTAGTGGACGTCGGCCGAGGCGCGCAGCAGCCGCTCGCCGCGATCGCGCAGCGAGAGCTGCGGATGCGCGCCTGACCGCGCGCCGCGAAGCCAGGTGGAGTCGCCGAGCAGCTCCAGGAACGCATCGGCCACCCGCCCTTCGGAGTCGACGATGCCGAGCAGGCGCCCGGCCTGCTTGCGCACCTCGTCCTGCGTGTCCTCGATCAGCTCGGCGGCCGACTCCCTCGACGTCGCCGCGCGGGCGAGCCGCGACCCGACCCGCAGCGAGGTGTCCACGTACCACTGCGCGGTCCGCAGCCAGGCGCCGGCCCCGAGCCGGGCGAGGCCGGGCACCGCGTCGAGCGTGCTCGCGTGCTCCCGCTGCCCGGAGCCATCCGGCTCGCGCCAGGACTCGGCGTCGTCGCTGATCGGCTCCGTGCTCACCTACACCCCGAAGATCAGCAGATGCAGCACGCCCGCGCCGAACCCGAGGATGGCGCCGTGGGCGTAGATCATCCACTCGTCCTCCTTGATCGCCGGGCGCAGCAGCCCGACGAAGTCCGGATAGGGCAACTCGCGCATCCGGCTGGCGAACAGCTCCTTGATCTTCGCGCCCTGGCGCGCGTTGAACTCCGGGTCGCCGAACGGTGTCATCGTGTACTCAACCGCCTCGGCCGCGACCGAATCCCGAATCGTGTCGTACTCGCGCGTGCCCATCGCCACCCGGACCGCGGGCCGGGCCACGCCGGTGGCGCGGTCGACCGCCGGCCGCAGCGCCGTCTCGAGCATCTGGCGGGTGCGGTCCGAGCGCGGGCCGTAGAGCAGGTGATCGCCGATGTTGCCGAGGGTGACGATGTCGTTGGCGATGATCCCCGCGTAGACGTCGGCGATCGCGTCCTTGCGGCGCAGGAACAGGCCGTGCATCTTCACCGGGCCGACCTGCTTGGGCTCCACCGGCTCGAAGATCAGCTGCATCCCCCATAGGTTGGTGATCCAGCCGACGATCACCCCGCAGACCGGCAGCACCCACCAGACCGGAAACGCCTCGGCGATGAAGATCACCGGGATCCCGAGCAGGAACCCGAAGATGAACCCGAAGTTGATCATCAGCCGCAGCTCGCGCTTGCCGACGTCCTCGAACACCTTGTTCGCGAGCTCCGGGTTCGCCTCCATGTGGCGGATCACCATCAGCTTCGGGTCGAGGACCTGATCGATGTGGTCGGCGATCTCGCCGGTGACAATCTCGTCGACGATCTCCGGAAGCTGCTCGAGCACCCGGCGGTGGACGGCCTCCCGGACGCGGGGCGGCAGGTCGTGCCAGAGCTGGGCGTGCTCGCGCTCCATGATCCGCTCCACCACGTCGCGGATGTCGTTCTGTGCGACGGCGACCACGTGCTCGGCGATCGCCTTGGGCTCGAGCTGCTGGTAGAAGTCGCTCGCGGTGCCGAGCTTCGCGATCCCCTTGTCGACCGCGATGCTGCCCATCTTTGCCGCCCGGTTGGGGACGATCCCCTGCCAGCCGACCCCGCCGTGCATGATCCCGGGGACCTCCTGAAGCCGGCGCGGCAGCAGCTGCGCGACCGCGGCCAACCCGGGAATGCGAAAGCCGACGAAGCGGATCGGGTGGAAGAGCATCCAGACTCCGCTCCAGTTGATGATGTAGCCGATCACCCCGGTGAAGACCGGGATCGTGATCTGCTTCAGAAGCTCGCTGTCCATCCCAACCCCGCGCCGGTGCGCCGGCCAACCTTATCCGGGGGGACGCCGCCCGATGCCGGTCATGCGATCAGCTGTCGTAGCCGAGCCCGGCCCGGTCGAGCAGCCGCAGCCAGAGGCCGCGGCGGCCCGCGTTGCGGTCGGCGGCGGCGAGGCGGTTGCGGGTGAGCTCAATCGCCGCCCAGCGAAGCGGCTCGGGGGGGAACGGCAGCGGCCGGCTGCGGACCGCCCGCAGGCGGGTCGCCTCGGTCTCCTCGCCCGCGAGCAGGTCGAGCGCGACCCCGGCGCCGAAGCGGCTGGCCCCGACCCCGAGGCCCGTGTGCCCGACTGCGTAGGCGACCCGGCCGCCGTGGGTCGTGCCGTAGAAGGCGAAGAAGCGGCTGCAGGTGTCGATCGCGCCGCCCCAGCGATGAGTGAACCGAAGGCCCTCGAGCTGCGGGAAGGTGGTGAAGAAGTGCTGTGAGAGGCGGGCGAAGGTCTCCTCGCGCAGCTCGAGATCGGGGCCGGTGCGGCCGCCGTAGTGGTAGATCGCGTCGTAGCCGCCCCAGAGGATGCGGTCGTCGGCGGTCAACCGGTAGTAGTGGAACTGGTTCGCCGAGTCGCCGAGCCCCTGGCGCCGGCGCCAGCCGATCGCCTCGCGCTGCGAATCGGAGAGCGGCTCGGTGACGAGGACGTAGTCGTAGACCGGCACGACTCGGCGGCGGATCTGTGGCACCAGGCCGCGGTGGGCTGCGGTGGCGAGCAGCGCGTGGCGGGCGCGGATCTCGCCGGTGGGCGTGCGCAGCGCCACCCCGGCGCCCGAGCGGGAGACGTCGCTGACCTCGGTGTGCTCGTAGACCCTCGCCCCGAGCTCACCCGCCGCACGGGCCAGTCCCCAGCAGAGCCGCGCCGGGTCGACCAGGGCGGAGCCGGTGCGCTGCCAGAGGCCGCGGCGGTAAGTGGGCGAGTCGACCTCCGCGCGCAGCGCGTCGCGGTCGAGCTCGACCGCCTCGTGGCCGAGCCGGCGGAGCCGCTCGGCGAGCACGGCCAGCTCGCGCTCCTCGTGCGGCTCCAGGGCGATCAGGATGTCGCCGTTTTGCTCCAGCGCGCAGTCGATCCTGTGGCGCTCGATCGTCCGCACGGCGTCCGCGTGGTTCTCGAGCCCGAGCCGCTCGAGGACGGGGAGCTCGTCGGCGAAGCGGGCGAGGCCGTTGGCGACTCCGTGGGTGAGCGAGCAGAGGAAGAAGCCGCCGTTGCGCCCGCTGGCGGCGTTGGCGAGCTCGCCCCCCTCGACCAGCAGCACGTCGCGCCCCGGGTCGCGCTCGAGTGCCAGCAGCCCCGCCCATAGCCCGCTCAGACCGCCGCCGACAATCGCCAGGTCGCACTCCGCGTCCCCCTCGAGCGGCGGGCGCGGGGCCGGCCGCGAGGGGCTGTCGAGCCAGAACGGGGTGGTCGAGGCGTCCGCGTAGGCTCGCCGGTGGTGCTCGGTGGGAGGATCGCTCCCCCACGGACCGGCCGCGTCCCTGCGAGTCATCGCCACCCGGGCATGGTCGCCGACATGGATGGTTACTCGCCGCGAGGCAGGTCGTAACCTTGCCGTGGGCACCGCGGGTGAGCACGCAGGCTGCGACACCAGCCGTACACAGAACGCGCTACGGCGCCGAGGTGAGGACCCTGGCGGAGGCGCGCCGCGAGTTCGCCCGACGCCATTCGCCGTGGATGATCCTCGGAGCGATCGCGTTGCTCGCCGCGCTGCGGGTGGCGATCGGTGACCCCTCCTGGCGCGACGCGGTCGCCGCCGCGGCGATGCTGGTCGTCTATCCGTTCGGGGAATGGGCGATCCACGTCTACCTGCTCCACATGAGGCCGGTGCGGATCGCGGGCCGCCGATTCGAGCCGCCGGCGGCCCGCGAGCATCGCGAGCACCACGAGCGTCCCAACGACCTCTACATGCTGCTGCTGGCGCCGAAGGAGCTCGCGCAGCTGCTGTTACTGGCGGTGCCGCTCACCGTGGCTGTCGGCGCGTTGATCGTCGGCCTCGTCGCCGGGCCCGTGCCGCTCGGTGCGCTGGTCAGCGCCGCCATCGCCGGCTACGTCGCGATCGGCGTCTACGAGTGGACGCACTTCCTCATCCACACCGCGCACCGGCCGCGGTCGCGCTACTACCGCGCCGTGTGGCGAAATCACAGGCTGCACCACTACAAGAACGAGCGCTACTGGCACGGGATCACCAACAACCTCAGCGACCGGGTCCTCGGCACCAACCCCGACCAGCGCGAGGTCCCGCGCTCGGCGACGGCGCGCACGCTGCACCCGCAGGCGAAATAGGATCAGGCTCAGCGAAGCGAGACCGCGACCTGCTCCAGGAGGTCGAGCGCGTCCTGCAGGCCGTCCTCCATACCGGACTCGATGTGCGCGTCGCGGTGCTCCCTGCTCGTGTGCTGCACGAGGATCGTGAGGATCGTGCGCCCGTCCACTTCGGTGAACGTCACGGTGTCCAGGGCTTCCCCTTCTGGCATGCCCTCGTAGACCTCGGTCGAGACGATCCGCTCGTTCGGGACGATCTCGCGGTACTCGCCGTGGAAGCCGACCACGAATCCACCGTCGGCCACCATCACGTACCGCCAGGCGCCGCCGACCCGCAGGTCGATCTCGCAGGTCGTCACCTCGCCGCGCTTCGCGCTCCACCAGCGCCTGACCAGCTCGGGCGTGGTGTACGCCTCATAGACCAGGTGCTTGGGCGCGTCGAACTCCCGCGTGATCAGGATCTGCTCATCGGTGGGAAGCGTCACCGTCGCCTTGCCGCTACTGACCCCTGCCATCTCTTTCCTCCTTCTGTTTGAGGTCGTCCAACACGGTGCTCAGGTTTCCTTGGTGTAGGTGAGGTCGAAGTCGTGCTCCCAGGTCCGGCCGTCGTGGCAGATCTCCCAGGCGCCGGCGATCGTCTTGCCGTCCTCGCCGAAGGTGCCGGTGAAGCGCTGCGAGAAATCGAGCGGCGAGAAGTCCGGCTCGTCACGCCACAGCTTCCAGACCCCGTCCAGGCTCATCTTGTAGACGCGGGCGACGCCGCGCGAGTCGAAGTAGTGCTGGAGGTAGTTGCCCTCGCTCTCAGGATCGGGGCCGATGACCGCGATCCCGTCGGGCGCCTCCGGGACCGGGACCTCCCAGCGCTCGATCAAAAAGCGCCCGCCCGGCAGCCATTCGAAGCTGACCGGGGCACCGGCGTCGGCGGGCGGCATGCCCTCGAAGGTGGGCACCATGCTCCACTCGCCGACCAAGGGCTCCAGGGCCTGCAGTGAGCCGCCGCTATTCGTCGTTGCCTCCATCGCCTTCCTCCTCCTGCTGCTTGAGGTCCTCCAACACGGCATCCAGCCGCTCGAACCGCTCCGACCACGAGCGCTCATAGGTCTTCACCCAGTCGTGGATGGGCTTGAGGGCACGGCCGTTCAGCCGATAAAGCCGCTGCCGTCCTTGGTCACGCACGTCAACGGCTCCCACCTCTCGGAGCACCCGCAAGTGCTTGGACACCTGTGGCTGAGCCAGCCCGAGCAGGCGCACCAGGTCGTTCACGGGGCGCTCCCCGTCGGCGAGGACGTCCAGGATCTCTCGCCGCCGGGGCTCGGCCACCGCGTTGAACGCATCCGCGGTCGTCGCTGCTCGTGCCATGCCAGAATGATATATCCATATGGGCATATATCAAAGGGCCGGGTTGCGGTAGGTTGCAGACGCGATTCGAGGATGATCGCGAGGAGGCAGTGATGATCGAAGTCGAGCGGCTCTCCGATCCGGCGGTTCGCGCCTTCGTTGGCGCCATCAACGCCGGCGACCGAGACGAGTTCTTCGCCCTGCTGGCGCCGGGCGCGACGATGTCCGACGATGGCTCGGAGCGCGGCCTCGAGGAGTGGGTCGATCGCGAGATCTTCTCCTCGAACGGGCGGATGGAGGTCGAGTCAGAGTCGGACGGCGGTCGCTCACTGGTCGCCAACTACACCAACTCGACCTACGGGACGATGCGCACGACCTGGAGGTTCGTCGTCGACGGTGACCGCATCAGCCGCTTCGAGACCGGCCAGGCCTGAGATCTCCGGTGGCGGCGCCACTTGACCCGTCCGGAAGCATGGCCGGTGTTCCGAGCTCATCCACGCAGCAACCTTGGAGGTGCGAGTCATGGTGGTGGCGATCTTTCACCGCAGGTTGAAGGAAGGCAGGACCTTCGAGGAGTTCAAGCGCGCATGGGAGGCCGATGAGGGGTTCGGAGTTCCCGCCCGGGTCTTCACTGCCCTCAGCCTCGCCGACCCGCGAGACGTGCTCACGATCGGATTCGTGGACATCGAGCCCCAGCACCTTCCGGCGAGGACCGAGCGGGTCGCTGCCCAGGAACGACTGAGGCATGATCGGATCGACGACGTGATCGAGTCGACACAGCTCAGGGCGATGTACGAGCTCGCCACCGAGCACGATTTCTCCGCGACCCCGCGCGAGATCCCGATCGGCTGGCTGAGAGCCTTCTCGGCGGCTTCGGAACTTAGAGGCACGCCTGTTCCCCGGGGCGCTCCCGCTCCCTGGACGACGGCCGCTGTCTCGGCGGCTTTGCGATAGGCGTCGGTCGGTGGTATCACCCTGTGTGAGGCGAATCGGGAGATGAAGACATGAAGCTGGAGGTTGGCGATCGCGTCAGGGTCGAGTCCGAGTCAACCGAGCGATCGCCTCGGCTCGGCGTCGTAGAGGACGTGATTCGTGAGGCACCTTCCCCTCGCTATCGCATTCGCTGGGACGACGGGCACGAGAGCATCTATACGCCTGCGGCAGGCGCGGTAAGTCGCGTCGAGCCGACCGAGAAGGCGTAAGCGAGCGACAGTGCGCAGGAAGGCGACTGTCGCAGAGCTTCTTCCTCTCCGCTGACCATCTGGCGGCGGTCGTCGTGACCGCCGCGCTCTGTGTTGCGCTCCCGGTCGCCGCCCGCACCCGCCCGGGTCCCTGGACGCGCCTGGTCGCGCGCGGGCTCGCCGTTCTCTTGATTGGCGCGGTCCTCGCCTACCACCTGGTGGTCGCACTGGAGGGCAGCTACGCACTCGACTTCGACCTCCCGCTGCATCTCACCGACGCCGTCACCCTGGTGGCAGCGCTGGCGCTGTGGAGCCCTCGCCCGCTGCTCTTCGAGCTCACCTACTTCTGGGGGCTGGCGGCGTCGCTTCCGGCGGTGCTCACGCCCGCCCTCGGCGCCGATGACCGCTACCCCAGCCTCCTCTTCTGGCACTACTTCGTGACGCACTCAGGTGTGGTCCTGGCCGCCGTCTTCCTCGCCTTCGGGCTCGGGCGGACGGCGCGTCCGCGGGCAGTCCGGCGCATGTTCCTTGCGACCGCGGCATGGGCGGGCGTAGCCGCCGTCGGGAACGCACTCACCGGCGGCAACTACATGTTCCTCCGGGAGCGGCCGGAAACTCCGAGCCTGCTCGACTACCTGGGTCCCTGGCCCTGGTACATCCTGAGCACTGCGCTGCTGGCCCTCGCCTTGTTCGCCCTGCTCGACCTTCCCTTCCGGCGCCGTCGCGCAGCTGGTTAGCGAGGCCGACGGCTCGCAAGCAACGCAGAAGCTAAGGCGCCCAGATCGACGTCGCCCCGGGGGGGCGGGCGGCGGGCGATGCGACAATGACCACCGGGATGACGTCCGCAGCACCCACGCGCGTGCTGGTCGTGGCTCACCGAACCGCGGCGACCCCGAGATTGCTCGACGAGGTCCGTTCCCGCGCCCAACGGTCCCCTTGCACATTCACGCTGCTGGTGCCGCGTCCCTACTGGGACCCGGACACCGACGAGGCCGCGATCACACTCGAGCTCGCCATCCCGCTGCTCGCCGAGGCGGCCGGTGGAAACGTCGAAGGGATCGTCGGCGACAACGACCCGTTCGTTGCCGTACAGCAGGCGGTCGAGCAAGGCGACTTCGACGAACTGATCATCTCCACGCTTCCGGCGCGCGTCTCGCGCTGGCTGCGGCGCGACCTGCCCCACCGCGTGGAGGCGTTCGGCCTGCCTGTCACTGTGGTCACCGCCGAGTAGCTGGAGCCCGCCGTGAGATCCGACAGCGCCCGGGGCGCTTACCGAGTCGCACGACCGCCTCGCCGAGCTGCTGGCTTAAGGGCGGATCGGACTGATCCGCCAGCGGCTGGAAATGGAGCCGGTGGAGTTCGCAGCAGCAGCGGGTGGCGATCGCGCGCGCGTTCTGGGCGCGCCCGCGGGCGATGCTGCTCGACGAGGTCACCAGCGCGCTCGACCCCGAGCTCGTCGGCGCGGTGCTGGCGGCGGTCCGCGACCTCAAGGCCGAGGGGGGTGACGATGCTGCTCTGCACCCACGAGATGAGCTTCGCCCGCGAGGTCGCCGACCGGGTCGGCTGCCTCCACGAGGGACGCCTGATCGAGGTTGGACCACCCGAGCAGGTTCTGGGAACCCCGCGCGAGCTCGAGACGAAGCGCTTCCTGCGCCGGCTGCTGGAAGCGGGCCGGGCGTAGCTCCGGGCCCGCGTGCAACACTCGCCTGCGTGGACGACAACGTCAACCTGGCGGAGAAGCTCGAGCAGCTGGACCGCCATTACCTCCCCGGCATCGTCGGGTACCTGAACGACTACAAGGTGATCGTCGTGAAGGTGCTGGGCGAGTTCGTCTGGCACAAGCACGACGACACCGACGACTTCTTCCTCGTCCTCCGCGGCCGGCTAACGATTCAGCTCCGCGACCGCGACATCGAGCTGGAGGAGGGCGAGCTGTACATCGTCCCGCGCGGAGTCGAGCACTGCCCGAAGGCGGACGAGGAAGCTCACGTGCTCCTGATCGAGCCGCGAGAGACAGTCAACACCGGCGACGCCGGCGGCGAGCTGACGGCCGAGCCCGTCGAGATCTAGCGCGGTCCGACGCGTCGGTAACAGTCGACACACACTCGTCGGCGACGGTGCGGCAGCTGGGGTAGGGTCGGGCGCTGAGACGATTCCTGTGAAGGTCGTCCTCAACGTCATCGCCAACTCTCCGTCGCTGGTGAGGACGGCAGAGACGCCGATCTGGGTCTCGCATGGCTCGCTGGACTTCTCGAGGGGGAGGGCACGTTCCTGAAGCCGTCGCCGTCGAGTCCCCGACGCCCGATTGTGAGTTGCTGGATGACCGATCGCGATGTCGTTCAGCGGGTTGCCTCGATGTTCGGCACCGCTATGCACGTAGTCAATCGCGATCCGCGCCATAGCACCGCCTATGTGACAAGGCTCAAGGGGGCGAGGGCGATGGCTCTCATGATGGATCTCGAACCGATAATGGCGAGCGCCGTTCAGCGGCGATCTCCGCGGCGCTTGAGGCATCCTCGCTCCCCGATCGCAAGCTCGATTTCGACGCCGCCGAGCAAATCCGGGATCTGTACGCAGAAGGATCCTCGATCTCGTGGCTCGCCCGTACCTTCGGCGGCGCGCGAATCACCGTGCGTCGGGTCGTGCAGCTGTCCGTATACGTCAGTCCGATGTCGACTTCATGGCGTGACGCTCTCCCGGCCGGCCCGGCTCGCCCGTCGCCGTCGGCGGCGATGTCATAGGCCGAGCTCTACTGGCTCGCGGGCTGGCTCGAAGGCGAAGGAGCTTCTGCCGTCCTCCCCCACCGGATCCAGCACGCGCGCGGATCCTCGGCGTTACCCGCGACCAGGACGTTGCCCATGAGGCTCGCCGGCTCCTCAGGGTTTCGCCGACCCGCTCGCACACGAAGAGGAATCGAAGCCACGGCTGGTCGCCAACGTGGATGCTGACCAGGCGTGGTCGTCTGGCTATCTCCCTGATGTGTGCCCTGTATCCCCTGATGGGTCAGCGACGACGGACTCAGATTGAGGCGGGCCCTTGCTGCGGTCGCCGAGCGGGGCGAAATGGAGATGCTGGGATTCGAACCCAGGTCTGCGGTCGCGCAGCGATCGGCGTCTACAGGCTTAGCCGGCGCTTTGAATCTCGTCTCGCGGGGCCTGCGCCGACGGGCGGATCCGCGGGACCAGCCTCCGAAAATGTCCCCGGTCGGTGGAGGCGAGCCTTCCGGGCGAGCCCGTTGTTGACGCCGGAACCCCTTCTCACGGGCCGAAGAAGGGCCGACGCTCATCACTTAGCTCTAACTAAGCAGCGAGGGCGAACTCATGGTCCGCACTTATTGATTGGTGCCGGTGTTTAACGAGGCCTCCGGCCACCTCGACCTGCAACCGTTCGCACGATCAACCACATCGAAGCCAATGTCATCCCCGTGCTATGTCTGGTCGACATTCTAGCCCCGTCCGCCTAAAGCTACATTTACTGAAGCAATGAACGATGGCCCCTGAGATGAGCGACAGCGCGACCAGGCGCTGGCCCGAGCCCGCACCGGCCCCGGCTCCGACGCCGCCCGAGCACGACTACGAGCCGATCCATCCGGGCTCGGGGCGCGGGGGGTCGTGGCGCGAGCGGGCGAAGCGGTTCGGCGGGCCGGTCGTCGCCTTCGTCGTCCTGCTTGCGACGAAGGGCAAGGCGATCCTGCTGCTGCTGCCGAAGCTGAAGATCTTCACCACCTCGGCCTCGATGCTGGTCTCGATCGGCGCCTACGCGCTGATCTGGGGCTGGGCGTTCGCGGTCGGGTTCGTGCTGCTGCTGCTCCTGCACGAGCTCGGCCACGTGATCCAGCTTCGCCGCGAGGGCGTCAAGGCGTCGGCGCCGATGTTCATCCCCTTCCTCGGCGCCGTGATCGCGGCAAAGTCGATGGGCGACGACGCCGCTGCCGAGGCCCGGGTCGGGCTCGCCGGGCCGATCCTCGGGTCGATCGCGACCCTGGTCCCACTCGGAATCTGGCTCGCGACCGGCGAGGAGTTCTGGCAGGCGCTCGCCTACGTCGGCTTCTTCATCAACCTGCTCAACCTGCTTCCGGTGCTGCCGCTCGACGGCGGCCGGGCGATGGCGGCGCTCAGCCCCTACGTCTGGCTCGCGGGCTACGCGGGGTTGATCGCACTCACGTTCATCTTCCCGAACCCGATCCTGATCCTGGTGCTGATCTTCGGCGGCCTCGAGACCTGGCACCGCTGGAAGGCCCGCAACAGCCCCGAGGGCCGTGCCTACCACGCGATCCCCGCCCGCACCAGGGCGCTGGTCGCGGTCACCTACCTCGGGCTGGCCGCCGTGCTCGCGGTCGGCGTCGCCGAGACCTTCCTCGAGAAGGACTTCGACGACGTCTGAGAGCCCCGGCGCCGGGGAGTGCACGCGAGCGAGTGCATTAGTGTTGGCGCGACGTTCCCGGGGTTAGCGGAAGGGGTCGCGATGACCAGATCGCAACGGAGAAGGACGTGGTGGGCCGTCGGGTTGCTGGTGGCGGCGGTGATCGTCAACGTGGTCGTCCTCGCCCGCGGAGAGGAGTCGCCGGGCTTGCCGCTCGCGGCGATCGTGCTGCTCTCCGCCGCGGCGATCTCGCTGATCGTCCAACGCCGCCCGTACGAGTAGCCGCGCCCAAGGCGCTCACCCGGCGGCCGGCTCCTCGCGGACGACGTCGATCGCCGGCTTGTCGTCGCGCAGGCCCTTGTAGGAGGGGTGGCGAAGCGTGCCGGCGCCGGTCCACTCCGAGAAGTCCACCTCGCAGACGAGCTGCGGCTCGACGAAGCGCGAGTCCTTCTGTGGCTGGCGGCCCTCGAATGGGGTCTCGTCGCGGGCCAGCGGCTCGAGCCGGTCGCGCAGCAGCCGCAGCGCGGCGGCGTCGAAGCCGGTGCCGACCTTGCCCGCATAGCGCAGCCGCCGCTGCTTGCCGTCGCGCTCGTAGTAGCCCACCAGCAGCGCTCCGAGCTCGCCCTCGCGCCGGCCCTTGCCGGGAAGCCAGCCGCCGATCACCACCTCCTGGCTGCGCACGTTCTTGACCTTGAGCCACTCGCGGGTCCGACGCCCGGGGACGTAGCGGCTCGCCAGCCGCTTGGCGATGATCCCCTCGAGCCCCTGCTCCTTGCTCGCCGCGAGCAGCGCCGCGCCGTCACCGCGGTGGTAGGCCGGCGTCTGCCAGCTCTCCCCGTCGAGCTCGAGCGCCTCCAGCTCGGCGCGCCGCCCCTCGTAGGGGAGGTCGAGGAGCGAGCGCCCGTCGAGGTAGAGGAGGTCGAAAAGGATGTAGGTCACCGGGGTGTGCTCCCGGCGTCGGCGCACCTCGGACTCGCTGGCGACGTGCATCCGCCGCTGGAGCCGTTGGAAGCTCGGCCGGCCGTCGTCGTCGAAGGCCACCAGCTCGCCGTCGAGCACCGCCCGGCGGCTGCCGAGCGCGCGGGCGATCCCGCCGGCCTCCGGGTACTGCCGGGTGATGTCGCGGAGGTTGCGGCTCTCCAGCCGCACCTGGCCGGGCCCGCAGTAGGCGATCGCCCGCACCCCGTCCCACTTGATCTCGAACCCCCAGCCCTCAGCGTCGGCGGGCAGCTTCGCCAGGGTCGCCTTCATCGGCTCGATCCCCTCCGGCATCGGCTCGCGGCCGGAGTCGGGCGGGTCCATGCGGTGGATCATCCAGTCGTCGCCGCGGGTCTGAAACAGGGCGTAGCGGCCGCTGACCCGCTCCCCGTCGAGCCTGATGACGACCTTCTTCGGCTCGAACTTCTCCGCCTCGTAGGTGCCGCTGTCCCAGATCGTCACCTTGCCGGCCCCGTACTCCCCCTTCGGGATCTCGCCGGCGAAGTCGAGGTACTCGAGCGGGTGGTCCTCGGTGTGGACGGCGAGGCGGTTCTCGCTCGGGTCGTCGGGGACGCCGCGGGGAAGCGCCCACGAGACCAGCACCCCGTCGCGCTCGAGCCGGAAGTCCCAGTGCAGGCGACGGGCGTGATGCTCCTGGATCACGAACCGCCCACCCTCGCCCGCCGCGTCGCCGTCGCCGCCGGGCTCGGGCGTGCTCTCTAACGAGCGCTTCCGCTTGTAGCGCTCGAGCTTGTCACGGCTCTTCGCCA
>JBOGZD010000020.1:0-31002 GCA_050697155.1 Solirubrobacterales bacterium
GGCGGGCACAACGTCGCGGACGCTTCGATCCGCCGGGCGGATGCGCGGTTTTTGCCCGCTCGCGGTCGCCAACCCGGTACGGGCTCAGGACTCGCCGGCGCGTGTTGAGTTGACGGCGTATAACCCACGCGCGCACTGGTGCCGGGGACGCGTGTGGTGTTGGCGGTCACCCGTGCGGGTGAGCTCTGGCCCGACCGGCGCCCCGGGCGCCACCCGCCCTCGCGTCAAAGACCAGGCCGGGTAAACCCTCCCCTACGTGCCCGGCCACCCACGCCGGCGCGCCGAGAGCGCCGGGATCCCCACCACCGGCGCCCGCCCCACCGCCATCTCGCGCGTGCCCCGGCGCATCACTCGCTGCCCGATCAGGTAGACGCCGGCTAGAGCCCCGCGGGCCAGTCGTCCAGGAAGCTTCCCAGCGCGTCCCCCACCTGCTCGCGCGGCGGGCCGACGAACGGGTTGTGGGGGCCCTCGTACCAAAGCACCTCCTTCGGCTCCTGGGCGGCCTCGTGGAGCGCGGTCGCCGACGCCCCCGGGACGATCTGGTCGTCCGTCCCGTTGATCATCAGCACCGGGCCCGAGGCGTGGCCGATCCAGTGCACCGGGTCGACCGGGTCGACGGGGTCGAGCAGGTCGAGGGCCTGCTCGAACCGCTCCGGGCTGCTCTCGTCGATTCCCTCCGGAAGCAGCACCTGGAGCTCGGATTCCGAGACCAGCGCCCGCCAGTCTCCGCCGGCGACGACGAGCACGGCGGCGCCGACCCGGTCGTCGACCCCGGCGAGCAGGGCGCCGAGGATGCCGCCGAAGCTGAGCCCGACGTAGCCGACCTCCCCGCCCTCGCATCGGCCGCGCCCGAGCAGGTAGTCCAGCGCGCGCCGCAGGTCGATCACCGAGCCGCGCCCATCTGGGCCAGCAGCCGCGGGTCGCGCGCGGCCTCCTGGGCGCCGACTCCCGCCGCCCGGGAGCCGTGGAATCGCGGCTCCACGCTGAGCGCCGTGTACCCCGCGCCGGCGAGGGTGGTCGAGGTCCGCGCCGCCTGCTCGAGCGAGCTTCCAAGACCGGCGACGAGGATCACGCAGGCCCGTCGTCCTCCCATTGAGATCAGCGTCGCCGGGACTCGCTCCCGGTCGAAGCTCTCGAACGAGACGTTGGCGGCTGCAAGCTCGAACGGGTTCTCGAGGCGGTGGCGCTCCAGCCGCAGCGGACGATCCGGGTCATAGGCGAACGGGTTCTCCTCCGGTGGCGCGGGCACGTCGGTCGCCGGCAGATCGCCGCCGCCGCATCCTGCCGCCGCGAGCGCCGCGGTGGCGACCGCAAGGACGAGCGCAGTCGTCGCCGCGGAGCGTCGTCGCGGTCGACCTGGACGAGTGACTCCCAACCCCCGCGCACCCGGATTGGGCATCACGTGAGTATCCGGTTTGCTCAGGCTGCGCCGAGGAGGCGCCTGGCGGGGTCCGGTGCTCGAGCGCCCCGGCCACCGCGTTGTGCGCAGCGGGTCGGGCGGCAAGGGAAGCGCCACGGAGCCGGCTCCCGCCCCCGCCGAGATGGCTTGAACCGTACATATTCACCGGCTCGAGCCATCTCGGCCCCCGGCGCTTGGCACCCGAGCTCGTTGCGGGCGCGCTCGTGCGAGGACCTGACGTAACCGGATACGCACGTGGGCATCAATCGTCTGGGCGCCGCCGCTCGGCTATTCCCACTCGATCGTCGCCGGGGGCTTCGACGAGACATCGAGCGCGACCCGGTTGACGTGTGGGACCTCGTTGATGATCCGGTTCGAGACCCGCTCGAGCAGGTCGTAGGGAAGCCGCGCCCAGTCGGCGGTCATCGCATCCTGCGAGGTCACCGCGCGGATCACGATCGGATAGGCGTAGGTGCGGCCGTCGCCCTGCACCCCGACCGACCGGACGACGGGCAGGAGGCAGAACGACTGCCACAGCTCGCGGTAGAGCCCGGCCGCGCGAACCTCTTCCTGCAGGATCGCGTCGGCCTCGCGGAGGATCTCGAGGCGCTCCGCGGTCACCTCACCGCCCACGACCCGGATCGCCAGGCCGGGGCCGGGGAACGGCTGGCGCCAGACGACGCGATCGGGCAGCCCGAGCTCGGAGGCGACCGCGCGGACCTCGTCCTTGAACAGCATCCGCAGGGGCTCGACCAGCTCCAACCCCAGGTCCTCGGGCAGGCCGCCGACATTGTGGTGGGACTTGATCGTGTCGGCGGAGCGGCCGTCGCCGCCCGACTCGATCACGTCGGAGTAGAGCGTGCCCTGGACGAGGAAGCGCACGTCGGGGTGGCGCTCTGCCTCCTGCTCGAAGACGCGGATGAACTCCTCACCGATGATCTTGCGCTTGTGCTCGGGGTCGTCGACCCCGGCGAGCCGCTCGAGGAAGCGCTCCTGCGCCTGGACGTGGACGAGCTTTACCCCGATCTCGCGCATCGCCGCGACCACCTGCTCGGCCTCGTTCCTTCGCATCAGCCCGTGGTCGACGAGCACGCAGGTGAGCTGCTCGCCGACGGCCCGGTGGACCAGTGCCGCCGCGGTCGCCGAGTCGACACCGCCCGAGAGCCCGCAGATGACCCCGCCGTCGCCGACCTGCGCCCGGACCCGGGCGAGCTGCTCGTCGATCACCGACGCCGGCGACCAGCTGGCCTCGCAACCCGCGATCTCCCGCAGGAAGCGATCGAGGATCTGGGCGCCGTAGGGCGTGTGCACGACCTCGGGGTGGAACTGGATCCCGTAGAGCCCGCGCTCGGGGTCCTCGACCGCGGCCACCGGTGACCCCGGGCTGGAGGCGAGCGGCCTAAAGCCCGGTGGCGGCTCGAACACGGCGTCGCGGTGGCTCATCCAGCACTGCTGCTCGCCGGGCGTATCGGCAAGCAGGCGGCCACCGTCGCCGGTCAGGGTGAGCTCGGTGCGGCCGAACTCCCCCGCCTCGGCGCCCTCGACCCGACCGCCGAGCTCCTGCACCATCGCCTGCATGCCGTAGCAGATGCCGAGCACCGGCAGGCCGAGCTCGAGCAGCTCGCCGCGAAGCTCGGGCGCGCCCTCCGAATAGACCGATGCCGGCCCGCCGGAGAGCACCAGCGCCGCCGGGCCGCGCTCGCGGATGCGCTCGAGCTCGAGGTCGTGGGGCAGCAGCTCCGCGTAGACGCCGCACTCGCGGATGCGCCGCGCGATCAGCTGCGAGTACTGGCCCCCGAAGTCGAGCACCAGCACCTCTTCATGGGCGGTCTCCGGCGGCGCAACCTCCGCCGCCTCCTCGGAGGCCGGCCGCACCTCGCCCTCGATCTCGGAGGGAGCGAGGGTGCGGTCAATCATCCGAAACGGCTACTCCCGTCGAGATCGCTGCGCGGCCGTTCGACCCCATGCCGACCGACTGCTCGCGCTGAAGCTGCTTGCCCTCGGTCTGCAGCGTCGGGGCGATCATCACCTCGGCGCGCTGGAAGTCGCGGATGTCCTCGTAGCCGCAGGTCGCCATCGACGTCCGCAGCGCCCCCATCAGGTTGAACGTGCCGTCGTTCTCGTGTGCCGGGCCGAGCAGGATCTCCTCGAGCGTCCCGTCCTGGGCGGTGGCCACCCGCGTCCCGCGCGGCAGCGACGGATGGAAGGTCGCCATCCCCCAGTGAAAGCCGCGCCCCGGGGCCTCCTTCGCCCGCGCCAGCGGCGAGCCGATCATCACCGCATCGGCGCCGCAGGCGATCGCCTTGGAGACGTCGCCGCCGGTGCGCATGCCGCCGTCGGCGATCACGTTGCAGTACTCGCCGGTCTCGAGCATGTGCTGCGAGCGAGCCGCGGCGACGTCGGCGATCGCGGTCGCCTGCGGCACGCCCAGGCCCAGCACGCCGCGGGTGGTGCACGCCGCTCCCGGGCCGACCCCGCACAGGACGCCGACGGCGCCGGTGCGCATCAGGTGCAGGCCGGTGGAGTAGGACGCGCAGCCGCCGACGATGCACGGCACCGGGACCTCGGCGATGAACTCCTTCAGGTTGAGCGGCTCGGTCCTCGAGGAGACGTGCTCGGCCGAGATCACCGTGCCCTGGATGACGAGGATGTCGAGCCCCGCCTCGAGCGCGACCTCGTAGTGCTCCCTGACCCGCTGCGGCGTCAGCGCGCCGGCCGCGACCGCGCCGGCGGCCTTGACCTCCTCGACCCGCGCGGCGATCAGCTCGGGCTGAACCGGCGCCTCGTAGATCTCCTGCATCGTCCGGGTCGCGAGCTCGGCCGGGGCGGCGGCGATCGCGGCCAGCTTCGACTCGGCGTCCTCGTAGCGGCTCCAGATCCCCTCCAGATTGAGCACTCCCAGGCCGCCGAGGCGGCCGAGCTCGATCGCCGTCTGGGGGCTGACCACCCCGTCCATCGCCGAGGCGAGCAGCGGCAGCTCGAGCCGGTACGGGCCGAGGGTGGTCGAGACCTCGACGTCGTCGGGGTCGCGGGTGCGTCGCGAGGGCACGATCGCGATGTCGTCGAAGCCGTAGGCGCGCCGGCCCTTCTTGCCGCGACCGATCTCTACTTCCATGAATGCAATCTACGCGGGTGCACGGACGAACACGAAGATAACAGCGGTCAACCGCCGCCCTTCGCGGGTGGGCGATCCGCGGAGTGCACGGTGTGCCAAAGCCGCAGTGCACGCTTGCCCCCCGAGCGAACCACGGCAACCCGTCTCGGGGTCGTGAATCCCGCCGTCCTGATCCAGGCAGCGATCGCGGCCGGGTTCGGCAGCCACCACACCATGTCGGTGTCGCCCCCCCGGTACCGGGCGGCGGGGCTGCGCGGCGAGCTGATCAGCATCCGCAACGAGAACGGCTCCATCACGCGCAGCTCGCCTCCCCCGCGGAGGACGTCGTGAACTCGCTCCAGGGCGCGCACGGGGTCACGGAGATGAAGCAGTAGCGCGCCGATGAAAGCGAAGTCGAACGGCTCACCGACGTCCTCCGGCTCGAGGTCGTAGACGTTTGCCGTCACCCGCTCGACCGCCGACCCCAGGTGTTCGGAGGCGAGCCTGAATCCGCGTCCGAGCTGCACGTCGAGCTGCCTCGACTCGCGCTCGAGCCGCGGTCGGGCATGCGGCGTCCAGTCAGCAGACTCGAGTGAGGGTGCGTCGAGCGCGACCACCTGCGCCCCCCGCCGCTCCATCTCGAACGCCCAGAAGCCGTCGAAGGTGCCGACATCGAGCGCGCGCAGGCCGCTCATCTCGTCAGGGAGGACGCGTGGGGCGACCCGCCGCAGGTCGACCTGTCCCGGCGTGACGACGCCCGGCGCCAGCTCGATCGTGTGGTACCAGACCAGATTCTCGGCTAGGACGCGGCGGGCGGCCTCGGTCATCGCACCACGGTCTTCGCCAGCAACCATGCATGCGGGGCGCCCCGACGAAGCAGGAGTCGGCGCGGCAGGTCGCGCAGCGGGTGCGCGAAGTACTCGCCGAAGGCGAGCCTGCGGGCCCCGGGACCATTCGGGACGAGGTACGGGCGGCCGACCTCCAGCACCTCGAAGCCCGCAGTCTCCACCATCCGGCGGAGGCCCGCGGGATTCGCGGTGCTCCAGAACGGGCTCGCCGAGACGACCAACTCGGCGAGCGGGCGCCGGCTGAGGCTCGCTACCCCGGGGATGATCGCCTCGTTCACCAGCAGCCCGCCGTCGACGACCCCACGCGCGGCGGCGAGGGCCCGGGCCGGATCGCGCAGGTGGTGGAGCAGGGTGCCGATGACGGCGAAGTCGAAGCTGCCGAGTCTCTCGCGTGTCGCGGCGTAGATGCCAGCATGCGAGCGCTCCACCCGTGAACCGAGCGCGGTGCGCGCCGTCTCGAAGGCGCGGTTCCCGGCGTCGAGCTCCGCCTGGATCTCGGCGACTGGCGGGCGCGACCCGGGGAAGTGCATCAGGTCGGGGTCGGCGATGTCGAGCGACACGACCTCGTCGGCCCCGAGCCTCTCCATGTGAAACGCGTAGAACCCGTCGCGGCTGCCGATGTCGAGGCAGCGCATCCCGGCCAACGAGGCCGGCCAGGGAAGCCGGTCGACGATCGGACGCAGGTCGTACTCGCCCGGCGTCAGGACCCCTCCCGGCAGCTCGATCGTGTGATACCAGCGCAAAGCCGCGACCTCGCGCGAGTCGATCTGGGACACGGGCGGCGCGGCGTCCACGACCGCTGAGCTTAATTCGCCGCTGGGCGGGTGAAGTCCGCAGCCGCGAACCGCGCCTAAGCTTTCGGCGGTATGCGACCGAACGTCGTTCTCATCGTGCTCGACACCGCACGTGCCGACGTGCTCGAGCCCTACGGCGCACCCTCCGGTTCCTCGCCCGCGATCGCCGACCTCGCCGCGCGGGGAACTGTCCTGCGGTCTGCTTACGCGACCGCCTCCTGGACGCTGCCTTCGCACGCATCGATGTTCACCGGGCTGCTCCCGCGGGCAGCCGGCGTCCTCGATCTTCCGGAGGGCACGCCGCTCGCCGCTCGCCGCGTGATCGAGTCCCACCGCGAGCGCGTATTGCCCGAGGTCCTTCGCCGTGCCGGCTACTCGACCGCCGCGGTGAGCACCAACCTCTGGGTCACCCCCATGAGTGGCTTCGGCGTCGGATTCGACTCGTTCGACACGGTTGACACCGGCCGTCAAGGCCGGATCCACCGTGAGAGCCTCAAGTCGCGCGTACGTTGGGACGCCGAAGGTGTGCTCGCACGGGTCGATGACGGTGCTGCGGAGGCGCTGAGGGCGCTTCGCCGGCTCACGTCGAACGACGGCAAGGAGAATCCGTTCTTCTGGTTCGTCAACCTGGTCGAGTGCCACTCACCGTATCTACCGCCGAAGCCCTACAACGATCTCGGTCCGGTCGAGCGGCTCCGGGCCGCCGAGGAGGCACGCCGCTATCTGACCATGGGCGCGATCTGGATGGCCTGCGCCGGCGCCTTCGAGGTCCCCGAGGAGGCGCTCGAGCGCATGCGTCACCTCTACCGGCGATCGGTGCGCCAACTCGACGACTGGGTCGGGACCCTGCTCGAGGAGCTCGAGCGCCACGCGTTGCTCGACCAGACGCTCGTCATCGTCACCTCCGACCACGGTGAGAACTTCGGAGAGAACGGCTACATGGCGCACGCGTTCTCTCTCGACGAGCGGCTGCTCCGCGTGCCGCTGGTCGCCGCAGGGCCTGGAGAGCCCGCCGATGACGGTGTCGCCAGTCTCGCCGAGCTGCCGCTGATGATCGCCGAGGCGACCGGGCTTGAGGAACATCCGTGGTCGGGGTCGCCGTGGTCGAACGGCGCGGCGGTGGCCCAGTTTGAGCCCCCCGCGCGCGCGGAGCACCCGCGCTGGCGACAGGTGTTCGCGGAGTGGGGCGTCGACTACGAGCATGCGGTCGAACGACTCGCGAGGGAGCTCGCCTGCGCCACGGACGGCAGCTTGAAGCTGCTGCGACGAGGCGCGACCGAGGAGCTCTACGACCTCGCGACCGATCCGCTCGAGCTCTCCCCCGCGTCACCCGCCGATCATGAGGACGCCGCGGCGGTCGAGCGCCTGCGGCGGACGCTCGACGAGGCCGCCCGCCAGGATGCGGGCGCGGCCGCGGTGGCTTCCACGACTCCGGTCGAGGCGGCGGAGATCAGCCCCGAGGAACGGCGTGACCTCGAGGAGCGGATGCGGCTCCTCGGTTACATGTAGCCGCACCGCAGGCGCGCGTGACGCTAGCCGACGCCGGCCGGGACCTCGAGCTCGTGGATCTCGACCCGTGAGAGCAGCCGCTCGGCCGCCCGCCGGTCGAGGCTCCCGGCGCCGAAGTGCTGTGTCGACTCGGCGCCGCAGGCGACCCCGTACGCGAGGCAATCGCGCTGCGAGGCCCCTTCGTAGCGGGCAGCGATGTACCCGGCGAGAAAGCAGTCTCCCGAGCCGACCGTCGCCACCGGCTCGAGCTGCTCGACCCGGACCTCGTATCGCCTACGCTCGCCGCCGCTGCCGACGATCGCCACGCACCCGTCCGCGGACGTGATCACCGCCTCCTCGGCGCCCATCTCGAGCAGGCCGCTAAGCCCGAGCGCGAGGTCGTCGGCGTCGTTGAACTCGTGCCCGACGGCCTCCTCGGCCTCGGTCACGTTCGGCGCCACCACCGCGGGCTCGGACCGCAGGCCGGCCCGCATCGCCTCGCCGTCGGTGTCGAGCACGGTCAGCACCCCGAGCTGGCGCAGCTCGGCCACCAGCCGGGCGTAGACGTCGCCGTCGGCACCCGGCGGCACGCTGCCGGCGATCACGCACGCCGACGCGCCCTGCGCCAGGTAGAGCAGCTTGCCGACGAAGCGATCGACCTCCTCGGCGCTGACCTCCGGGCCGCGCTCGTTGATCTCGGTCTGCTCGCCGGAGGTGGGATCGATCACGGCGAGGTTGGTCCGCGACTCCCCCTCGATCAGGGTGAAGTCGTTGAGGACCCCCTCCTCGGTGAGCTCCTCGACGATCCGGGTGCCGGTGGCGCCGCCAACGAGGCCGGTCGCGATCACCGGGCGCCCGAGGAGCCGCAGCGCCCGGGCGACGTTCACGCCCTTGCCGCCGGCGAGGGTGTGGGCCTCGACGGCGCGGTGGCGCTGGCCGAGGCGGAAGTTGGGAACCGCGACCGTGCGGTCGATCGCGGCGTTGAGGGTGACGGTGAGGATCACGCGGCGTCGGACACGCTACTCCCTCGCGGGGCGAGGATCAGCCGGCGCAGGGAGCCGAAGTAGTCGTCGTAGGTCCAGTGTGCCGCGTGGCGAAGCGCGGCATCGCGAAGCCGCTCCCGCCGAGCAGGGTCGTCGAGCAGGGCGTCGATCTCCGCCCGCAGGCGGTCC
The DNA here is from genome assembly GCA_050697155.1 of Solirubrobacterales bacterium. Classification (GTDB taxonomy): domain Bacteria; phylum Actinomycetota; class Thermoleophilia; order Solirubrobacterales; family 70-9; genus JBOGZD01. The sequence continues at coordinate 8,796 of JBOGZD010000020.1, forward strand.
GGATCGCCGGCGGGGACGAAGATCGCGGTCTCGCCCTCGGCGACGTAGCCTTCGAGCGAGCGGATCCGGGTGACGACCACGGGCACTCCGACGCTGACCGAGGTCATCAGCCGCACTTGGCCGGCGCTCAGCCCGCGGTCCTCGAGCACGATCGCGCTCACCGCGGCGACGCGCAGCAACCGCTCGTGCCCGGTCTCGGGAAGCTCGCTGAGCACCCGCGCCGGGGTCTGCGCCGCGAGCCGCTCCACCTGCGCCCGGTCGCGGCGCGAGCAGACCACCGTCAGCTCCCAACCGGCGCCACGCGCCGCCGCGAACAGGGTGGGCCAGTCACACGCCGTGCGGCCGGAGGCGAACACGGCTCGGTCCCCGGCACGGACCTCGGGCGGCGGCGGCTCGCCGCCGGCCCGCAGCGCCCAGCGGACCACGTGCAGGCGGCGCCGGTCGAGCCCGTAGTGGGCGGCGTACTCGTCGCGCTCCCAGTCGGTCATCACCTGGGCGGCCGCCATCCCGCGTCGCAGCGCCGGTGTCTCGACCAGCTTCCACCAGATCCGGTACAGCACCCGCCGCCACGCGGTCAGCGGCAGCGGCCGGCGCAGGAGCTCGAGGACGAAGATCCGCCGTCTCGCCGGCGGCAGCCCGGCGACGAGCAGCGCCGGCAGGGTACCCCGGTCGCGGCGGATCAGCGCCACGGCCTCAGAGTGTCGGGCGAGCACCCCCAGCGCCACGCCCTGGGCGAACCCCGGGCGCCGGGCGAGCGCCGCGATCCAGCCCGGGAACCGGCGGGCGATCGCCGCCTCGGGCGGGGTGAAAGGCTGGCCGAGCCGGTCGGCGTAGAACCGCGGCGCAGCCAGCGCGTCGTCGCCGGGCGGCCGATCACCGCCGCGCGCGCTCACCGTCGCGAGCGGCGCCGGTCGAAGACAACCAGCGCCGCGATGAAGAGCGCCCCGAGGCCGGCGATGGCGACTATCCAGGCAACGGCTCGCGGTCCGGGGACGCTGCCGTCGAAGCGCTCGAGCAGCGACGCCGCCGGCGCGGCGCGCGCGGCGGCAAGCGGGACGCTTGCGGCACGCTCGCCGTCGACCGTCACCACGACCTCACCGAGGCGCTCCCCGCGCTCGATCGGCCCCTCGACCTCCTCCGGCGCCCGCACCCGGGTATCGACGCGCTGGTCGCGGCGGACGGTCAGCCGCACGCCGCGCGCCGCCACCAGTGGCAACGCCTCGCTCTGATCGTGGAGCTCGGGCGCCGCCAGCCGCTCGCGCGCGCGTACCGGCTGGCGCTCGCGGTAGAGCGAGAACCCGTACTCGAGCAGCTCCAGCGTCTCGGCGTCGCGGGCCGCCTCGCTCGGCGCCCCGAGCACGGTCGAGACCAAGGAGACGCCGTCGCGGGCCGCCGAGCCGACGAGGACGTAGCCGGCGCCGATCGTATACCCGGTCTTCACCCCGGTCACGAAGGGCACGGAGCGCACGAGGGTGTTGCGGTTGACGACGGTGCGGGCCCTGGCGCCGCTTCGCAGCGTCGCACTCGGGGCGTCGAAGATCCGCCGGAAGACCCGGTCCCGGCGCAGCTCGAGCGTGAGCTCGACCAGGTCCGCGGCGCTGGAGAAGTTGCCCGGCTCGTCGAGGCCGATCGGGTTCGAGAAGCTGCTGTCGTCCAGTCCGAGCCGCCTGGCGCCCGAGTTCATCTTGCGCACGAACGCGTCCAGGGACCCCGCCGCCGCCTCGGCGAGCGCCACGGCGGCGTCGTTGCCGGAGGCGAGCACCAACCCGTAGAGCAGATCGCGGACCTCGATTCGCTCGCCCTCCTCGAGGCCGAGAAGCGACTCGGCCGCGGCAGCAACGTAGGCGGGCGCGACCACCTCCTCCGCGAGGCGCAGCTCGCGGCGGGCAACGTAGGCGGTCATTAGCTTCGTCGCGCTCGCGATCGGATAGGACTTCGCCTTCCGTCGCGTCTCGAGCACCTCACCGTCCGCCACGTCGACGAGGACCCAGGCCCGGGCGTTGAGCTCCGGAGCATCCTGAGCCACGGCTGGCCGCGCCGAGCAGGTGAGGGCGCCCGCAAGCACCCCCGCGACCCAGAGGACTTGGAACGCCCGGGCAATCACCGGGCGCGCAATCCGCATCAGACTCGGAATCGAGTCCGTTTGCGGAGCCAACGGAAAGCACGGCGAAACGGCTGACGCGGGCGGGCGATCCCACGCTTTGCCATCTCGGCGGCAACGAAGCCGCTCAGGTAGTCGCTGAAGTCCCCCGGCTTGGTGAAGATTCGCTCGCGATACTCGAACCCGCCCTCCCAGAAAAGGCGCTGCACCCGTTCCTCGCTCTCGAGCCCGTCGACGAAGCCCTCGGGAAAGAAGTAGCGCTCGTCGATCGGGAGGATCGCGGGCTTGACGACGAAGCCAACCCGGTCGCCGACGACATCGACCAGCCAGCGGTGATGGGGCCACCCGACGAACTCCCCGCAGAGACCGTAGGACTGCTCCTCGAGACGCGAGGGGACCTCGACGTACCCTGCCCGGGCCACGCGGATCAGCTCACGGCATACCCACACCGGGTCCCGAATGTCCTCCAGGGTGTGCGAGCAGACAGCGAAGTCGAACTGATCATCCGCGAACGGCCATGGCTCGTGATCGCACATGTCCCTGATCACCCAGGTGCTTGCGTCGAAGCGCTCAGTGGCTGCATCGAAGTCTCCGTAGAGGCCGCGATCGGCGTAGGGCATGATGTCGAGCACCCAGTCCGCTCTGGACACAGGGTTGGCGCCGCCCCCTACGTCGAGCACGAGCGCATCCTGGGCGAGCGCGCTCGAGATCCGCTCGAGGCTGGCAGCGAGCATCGGCTCAGTCCTGCGCGAGCGCCTTGCAGCCGTCCGGCACCAAGTCGACGCAGGCGCTGATCGGAAGCAGCTGCGGATCGAGGTTCGGGTTCAGCCGAGCCAGCTTGTCGGGCGTGATGCAGGTCGCCGCGGCCACCGAGCTCAGGTTCTCGCCCGACTTGAGCACATAGAACCCCTGCTCGACGGCGCGCTCGTCGGCGGGCTCGCAGCCGGCGGACTCGGCCGCGCGCTCGCGATCCCCGCGGCCATCGTCGTCATCGCCACCGAGCGAGCCGCTGACGACCAGAACGACGACCAGCGCGACCGCAACCAGCGCGAACGGGGCGAGCACCCGCGCGGTCCAGCTCGCCGGGCCGTTCTCGCCGTTCCCGCTCGACGCTTCCATGGGGTGCGGATCGTAGGTGGTGGGCCGGGCGGGCCTCGCCGCCTGCCGCGGCGTAGAGGGCGTCTCGCGGGTGCTGGGTCTACTGACGTTGACAGTTCATCGCGGCTCGCGGCGAAGCTCCCAGAGCTCGCTCCGCAGCGCCTCCGCCGCCGCCCCGGGGTCGGCGGCGCCGGCGATCGTCCGCGAGGCGGTGACCAGGATCGAGGCAGGGTGGTCGCCCAGGGCCGGGGCGAGGTCGCCGGCGCGCCCACCCTGGGCGCCGACGCCAGGGACGAGGAAGATCGAGTCCGGCATCAGCGCGCGCAGCCGGGCCAGGTGGCGTGGCTCGGTCGCTCCCACCACCGCCCCGAGCCCGCTCAGTCCCGACTCGGGGCCGGCGAGGCGAGCGGCTCGCTCGGCGACCATGCCCGCGAGCCGCTCGTGCAGCGGCGCCTCGGGTGCCGGCAGGTCGAGCACGTCCGCCGCCCCGGGGTTCGAGCTGCGCACGATCACGAAGACCCCCGCGCGACCATCCTCGGCGGCGGAGATCAGCGGCTCGATGGCGTCTGCGCCAAGCAGCGGGTTGATCGTCGCGGCGTCCGCCTCCAGGCCCGGGGCGTCGCCCCAGGGGGTCGGCGTGGCGCCGAATAGTCCCTGCGCGTAGGCCTCGGCGCTGGCCGGGACATCGCCGCGCTTGCCGTCGGCGACGACCAGCAGCCCCGCGGCGCGGGCGGCGGCGACGACCTCCTCGAGCGCCGCCCAGCCGGGCGATCCGAGGCGCTCGAAGCAGGCGAGCTGGGGCTTGGCGGCCACGCAAGCCGGTCCGGCGCGCGCGATCAACTCCTCGCAGCGCCGGGCGATCGCCTGGCCGGCGGCCGCCGCCGGAGAGAGCGGAGGGTCGTCGAGCAGACCCGGGTCGAGGCCGGCCGGCTCCGGGTCGAGCCCGAGGCAGACCTGGCTGCGCCGCTCCTCGACGAGGGCGGCCAGCCGGTCGGCGAACGGGGCGCTCAGGCGGTCTAGCCTCCCTTGACCCGCGACTTCAGCCCGGCGCCGGCGGAGAACTTCGGCACCCGCCCGCCGGCGATCGTGATCCGCTCGCCGGTCCGCGGGTTGACGCCCTGACGCGGTCCGCGCTCGGCGACGCTGAACTTGCCGAAACCGGTGAAGTTGATGTCACCGCCGCCGGTGAGGACGTCGGTGATCCCGTCGAGGATGGTGTCCACCGCGTCGGCGGCGGCCTTCTTGCTCGCGAAGTCGCCCGCGATGCGGTCGACGAAGTCAGCCTTGGTCAAAGTCGGGTCCTCCTGCGTGGTCGTTGGTGCGGCGCCAATCTAACAGCGCTCGGCGACGGTTTAGCCGTGCGCTCTACCCTGACCGACCGATGAACCGGCTGGCCGCGGCAACGGCCCTCGCTGCGGCGGCCGTGCTGGCCGGGTGCGGCGGAGGCGACGAACCCGGCGGCGGGCTGCCGGCCGAGCTGTTCGGCGTCAACGCCCAGGTCCTGCAGCGGCTGCCGACTGTCAACCGCAGCGACGAGATGGAGCTGCAGCTGGACTCGATCGCCGAGCTCGGCCTCGCCTTCGTGCGCACCAACCTCGACTGGCGGATCATCCAGCCGACCGCCCCGGACGGGGGCGCCGACGACTTCGACTGGCGCACGACCGACGTCTGGGTCCGAGCCCTGGCCGAGCGCGGCCTGCGCTGGCAGCCGACCGTGATGGGCACCCCGACCCCGACATGGGCCACCGACCCGGGCGCGCTCGCCGCCGGCTGCGGCGATCGCTCGCCGCCCGGACGCCCTCGCGACTACGCCGGCCTGGTCGGGGAGGTCGCGCGCCGCTACGGACGCGAGGGGCGGTTCTGGGCCGAGAACCCGGACCTTCCCTACGAGCCGATCACCGAGTACGAGCTCTGGAACGAGCCCAACTTCTTCGTCTTCTGGTGCCCGCGCCCGCAGCCCGAGGAGTGGGCCGCGCTGGCGCTCGCCGGAGGCCGGGCGGTCCACGCCGCCGACCCCGAGGCGCGCGTGCTCTTCGCCGGGCTGGGGGGGTTTCGCAGGTCGGTCGGCACGCCGCCGCACAGCCTCGCCGCGGATGAGTTCCTCGACCGAGCCCTCGCCGCCCAACCGGCGCTTGTGGAGCAGATCGACGTCGTCGCCGTCCATCCCTACGGGTTCGACCCCGGCGGCGTGGCGCGAACGCTCGCCTGGTTCCGGCGGATCGTCGACGCGACCCCGCTGCGGGGCAGGCCGCTGAGCGTGAACGAGTTCGGCTGGCCGACGCGCAAGCAGGGCGACCGCCCGGTGGCGGCGGAGGACCTGCGCGCCGGGTTCGTGGGGGTGCTGACGCCGGCGATCGCCTCGTCCGGCTGCGGGGTCGAGGCGCTCGCGCTGCACACCTGGAACTCGCCCGAGATCAACGAGGTGGACGCCGAGCACTGGTTCGGGGTCGCCGACCCGGTCACCGCCGACCCCTATCCGACCGCACTCGCCTACGCCGCCCAGGCTGCCCGGCTGACCGGCCGCGAGCCACCGGAGGGCAGCGAGGAGGCCCTACCCGAAGAGGGCGACGCCACCATCGAGCAGCTAGTCGACCTCTGCGATCCACCTTCGTGAGACCCGACGCGTAGGGTACGCGCGCATGGCGCAGGCGACGCGGTCAGTTCGCGAGGCGGTCAGGGACCACTCCCTCTGGTACCACACGCTCGAGCTCGGCGACGGAGTGGTGACCCCGGGTTGGTTCGACCTTCGGCCCGTCGTCGAGCGTATGCCGTGGCCCGATGTCGCGGGCAAGCGCTGCCTCGACATCGGCACCTGGGACGGCTTCCTCGCCTTCGAGCTCGAGCGCCGCGGCGCGGCGGAGGTCGTCGCCACGGACATCAGCGACCCGGCGGGCTGGGACTGGGCGCTGCGCTTCCGCGAGCTTGGCCCCGAGGTGATGGCGGCGATGGCGGGCGAGAAGACCGGCACGGGCTTCGAGATCGCCAAGCAAGCCCTCGGCTCGTCGGCCGAGCGAGTCGAGATCAACATCTACGACCTCGACCCCGAACGAGTCGGCAGCTTCGACGTCGTCGTCTGCGGCAGCCTTCTCCTGCACCTGCGCGATCCGGTGCGCGCCCTCGAGGCCGTGCGCGGAGTGTGCCGGGGCATGTTCCTGTCCGCCGAGCAGGTCAACCCGCGGCTGAGCGCGATCCACCGCCGGCTGCCGGTGGCATCGTTCGCGGGCGGCGATCGCGGCCAGTGGTGGGTGCCAAACGTCGCCGCGCATCGGCGGCTCGTCGAGGCGGGCGGGTTCGCGGTCGAGCGGGCGACCGGCGCCTACGCGATCCCCCTCGGTGAAGGCCATCCCCAGCGGGGCCGTCGCAGGGGATTGCGCGGACTCGCGAAGGCGATCCTCGGCGGCGGTCGCGGACTCAGCCACGGGGCGGTGCTCGCGACGCCGGAGCGGTTCGGCCCGGATCAGCCCGAGTCGGCCGACGACGCGTAGGCTCACGACGCCGGCGGTGACCCGCCGCCGCCTGGCGCGCGCGCGACGACGAGCATGCGATCCCTGAAGTCCGGCGCCCAGATCCGATCCGCGACTCCGGCTGCCGCCGCCAGGTCGACGAGCAGGCGCGCAACCCGCTCGCTGTAGCCGCCGATCCGGCCCAGGTAGTAGCGGACGGTGAACGCCTTCGGCGCGGTCTCGAACGAGATCGGCTCGAAGCCTCGGCGCGCGAGCAGGGTGCCGAGGCTGCGCCTGGTGAAGTAGTGGACGTGGGTCGGCACAACCGCCCACCAGCGCCTGCCCATCGCCCGTGCCAGCCGGCTGCCCGCGTCGGGAAGGGCGAGCGCGACGACGCCGCCGGGCACCAGCGCCGAGGCGATCCGGTCCAGGGCTGCGGCGGCGTCGGCCAGGTGCTCGATCACGTCGCCGAGGAAGACCGCCTCGAAGCCCGCCGCCGGGAGGTCGGTGCGCTCGAGGTCGCTGTGGATCACCTCGAGCCCGAGGACGTCTGACGCGTACCGCGACGCGAACTCGCTCGGCTCGACGCCGAGCGTGCGCCAGCCGCGCTCACGCGCCTCGGCGAGCAGGAAGCCGACCCAGCAGCCGAGGTCGAGGAGGGCGCCGCGGTCGACGTGTGCTTCGACGCGGTCGAGGATCCAGCGCGCGGTCTCGCGCTGCCCCTCCTCCTCCTCGATGTAGTCCTCTGACTCGGCCTCCCCGTAGGCCTCTGCAAGCTCGGCGGCGGCGGGGAAGCGATCGAGCTGCATGTGGGTGCAGCGCGTACAGCGGACGATGTCGCCGAGAGCGGTGCCGAACCGATCGGTGGTGGGGATCAGACCCCTGTTGCCGATGTCTCCGGCGACGCCGAAGTGAGGCACGAGGCCCCCGGAACCGCAGGCGGCGCAGGTTGGCACGGCCGCGCAGGCTACCTCCTCGCGCCCGATCCGCGGGGCTGGGAAGATGCGGTCGCGATGAGTGACCAGGACGCGGTCGCGGTGGAGGAGCTCGGTGGCGCCCCCGAGAGGCCGGTCATGCGTGAGCCGGACCTGGTGAGCGTCGTCTCGCCGGTCTTCGACGAGGAAGAGACGCTGCGTGCCTTCCACGACCGCGTGGTGTCCGCGCTCGCCGGGCTCGACCTCGAGCTGGTGCTCGTCGACGACGGGTCGCGAGACGCGACCCCGCGGATCCTCGCCGAGCTCGCCGCGGGCGACCCGCGGATCAAGGTCGTCTCGCTATCGCGCAACTTCGGCCACCAGGCGGCGCTGACGGCCGGGCTCGACAACGCCCGCGGCGACGCCGTCGTGATGCTCGACTCGGACCTCCAGGACCCGCCCGAGCTGATCCCGACGATGCTCGACCACTGGCGGCGCGGCTCCGACGTCGTCTTCGCCGTGCGCACCGTTCGCACCGGGGAGACGCGACTCAAGCTCGCCACCGCGAGCTGGTTCTATCGGCTGTTCTCGCGCCTTGCCCAGATCGAGCTGACCCGCAACTCCGGCGACTTCCGCCTCCTCGACCGCCGCGCCCTCGATGCGCTCGGCGCGATGCGCGAGCGCAATCGCTTCCTGCGCGGGATGACCGTGTGGGTCGGTTTCACGCAGACGGCGGTCTCCTATGAGCGCGACCCGCGACCAGCGGGCGAGACGAAATACACGCCGCGCAAGATGCTGCGCTTCTCGCTCGACGCGATCTCCTCGTTCTCCCACGTCCCGCTCCAGCTCGCCACGGTGATGGGCTTCATCGTCTCGGCGATCGCCTTCCTCGGGATCCCGATCGCGATCGGCCTCAGGATCGCCGGCGAGTTCGTCCCCGGGATCGCCTCGGTGCTGCTCGCCGTGCTCCTGCTCGGTGGTATCCAGCTGATCACGGTCGGGATCATCGGCGAGTACCTGGGCCGCGTCTACGACGAGGTCAAGCAACGCCCCCTCTACGTCGTCCGCGACCGGGTCAACATCTGCGGCCCGATCCGCGACTCCCCGGCTATGGAAACCCACGCGGACCCCGCCGACCGCGAGCGCGCCCGAACCTAGTGGATCTCCGATCCGCCGCCTCGGCGACGCTCGCGGCGCGGATGCGGCAGCTCAACCGCGTGAGCCGCGGGCACGGCGGCGACGTGGTCGCCGAGCTGAAAGCCGCACGGCCATCAAGGGTTACGAAGCCCCGCTCGTGTGTGGTGTCTCCGCTGAATTGAACTGTGTCGGCCCCATCCCGCAAGTCGACATAAAGGGACTCAGCGGAGTTGCAACTTGCGACCACCAGCGCAACAACACTCACTATTCAACCCTCCGCAAGGCGTGTCTGAATCAAGCGACGCTCGCGGCGTAGAGTGATCGGCGTGGCTTTGAGCAACGCCCGAAACCGCCTACGTGCGACGTCGCGCATGCTCGCCGGTCGATGGGGTCGCGACGGGCGTCCAGGCGCCGGGCGGTTGGAAGCGCGTGAAGTGGTCAGGGGACGCGCCGAACTGCCGTTTGACGACGAGGCGCTCGAGGGGCGGCTGATCTGGATGATGGGATCGCCGCGGACAGGGACCACGTGGTTGCTGAGGATGCTGATCCATCCCTGGATCCTCAGCGACAAATCGCTGACCGGGATGCGGGCGCCGCTCCGTCTCGGGCGCGCGGAGCTGCCCGCGGTGTTGCCGATCGACGAGTCCTATCTCCTTCATCACCTGACCCCGCCCAAGCCGCCCGGCCCCGAGCCGGACGAACAACCGGAGCCATGGGAGCTGCTGCTCAACAGCCAGCGCGTGGCTGATCCGCCCTACTTCTTCTCGGACGCATTCGCGGCCGCCTGGCAGCCCGAGGTCCGCCGGCTGATCCTGGTTCGTTTCTGGTCCCAGGTCCAAGCTGCCGAGCGAGAGCACGGGATCGCCGACCCGCTTGTGCTGATCAAGGAACCGAACGGATCGCATGGCGCGGGGCCACTGATGTCGCTACTGCCCCGCTCGCGGCTCCTGTTCGTGCTCCGCGACGGCCGCGACGTGGTCGACTCCATGGTGGACGCGGCGCAGACGTGGGCCCCAAGCATCCGCGATCTGGAACAGAGCGCGCAGCGGCTCTTGTACATCCGCGGCCAGTCGTGGCTGTGGCTCAACTTCACGACCGCTGTTCAGAGGGCTTACGAATCCCACCCTCCTGCGCTCCGGTGGATGGTCCGCTACGAGGACCTGCGACGCGAGCCGGAGCGCACGCTGGCCCAACTCCTCACCTGGCTCGGCCTCGACTCAAGCGATGCCCACGTGCGCGACGCGGTCGAAACGAACTCCTTTGAGGCGCTTCCGAGGTTCATGAAGGGACCGGGCACCCCTCGTCGCGCCGCGTCGCCGGCCTCTGGAGGGAGAACGCCACCCCAGAGGAACAGGATGCGATGAACGAGATCATGGGCGCGAAGCTGGCCGAGCTCGGGTACGCGCCGGCGGCGACCGCCTAGGGCACGAGACCTTCGACGAACGGCACCTCGAGCACCTTCTCGTGCATGATCGGGCCGTGGCCGAAGTAGCGGTCCTCGCCGAAGAGCTCGCCGTGGTCGGAGGTGACGATCACCCAGGTGTCGTCGGGAAGCCGGTCGAAGAGGCGGGCGAAGACATCGTCGAGGTAGGAGACTGAGCTCACCTGGCGGCCGCGTAGCTCCTCGAGCTTCGCCTGATCGAAGAACTCGCGCGGCTCGGTCGGCTCTCCCCGCTCTCCGCCCTCGCCGCCGCCGTCGTCGAGGCGCTTGAAGACGCCGTGGACGCCGGAGATCCGCGGCCACTTCGACGGGTCCTCGTCGGGGAGCGCATAGGGGTAGTGGGTCTCGCCCACGTTGAGCAGGTGGAAGCTCGGCCGGTCATCGTGGAACTCCAGCTTCGGCAGCATCGCGGCCATGTCGTTGTGGGTCGGCATCAGCTCGTAGCTGTCGAAATCGCGGTTGATCACCGTGTGCTCGTTGAGCACCGGCATCGAGACCATCGCGTGGGTCTCATAACCGAGCGAGTGGCGGAGGAAGGTCGGCAGGAAGATCGAGGGCAGCACCCGCTTGAACTCCATCGCCTCGATCCCGAGCCGCTCGCCGTAGCGGCGGAAGTCGTCCTTGTAGTACTCCGACGCGTAGACCTCGGGGGGGCTGGTGTGCGGGAGCAGCCCCATGAGCAGGTTGTAGTGCGAGGGAGCCGTCCAGGTCGCATAGCTCCAGCGCGGCTCGACCTCGCCGATCTGGCGCAGCGTCTGCGGCTGGGCCTCGACCCAGGAGTCGTAGCGGAGGCTGTCGAGGACGACGAAGACCAGGTTCCGGGGCACGGCGGGAGCAGCTTAGCCGCCGCCCGGGGGCGCTCAGGCGGCGGCCGCGCGCTCGCCGGCGCTCCCGGCCGGGGAGGGCCGCACCGCTCGGCGCAGGTAACCGAGCACCTCGGTGAGCAGTTGGCGCTCGAATATCCACGTGGCGGCGACCGTCGCCAGCGCGTACAGCCCCAGCTCGGCGAGCGCGAGGCCGAGTGTCCGCTCGGCGTCGACGGCGGCGCGCACGCCGAGAATCAGAACCGTCGCCGGGACACTCGGCGCGACCGCTCGCACTAGGTGGCGACCGACGTGAAAGCCGCGGAACAGGCGGCTGAGGAAGTAACCGCGGAGCCCGATGTCGACAGCGACGGCGACCGACATGCCGATGATGTAGCCGTCGAGTCCGATCCAGAGCATCAGCGGCGCCGTGACGAGGGCGAAGATCACGACCGCGACGGCGCCGTTGATCGCCATCGGCCGGGTCTGGCCGACGGCATTGAAGAAGACCGTCCAGTTGAACGCCACCTGACGGAAGGCCAGGATCAGGCCGAAGGCTTGGAGCAGCGTCTCCGCCTCGCGCCAGCGCTCGCCGAGCACGTGGGTGACCAGGTCGGGGGCAAAGAGGGCGAGCGCGACCCCGAACGGCATCGCCCACATCAGCGCCAGCCGGTTCGACTTCGTGAACGTCTCGAAGAGCAGATCGGTTCGATCCTTGACCGCTGCCACGGCCGGGTAGATCGTGCGCCGGATCAGCATGTCGACCCGGTCGGCGAACATCGCGAAGTTGGTCGCCAGCGCGAGCGCTCCAAGTCCGGCCAAGCCGACGGTGAAGTTGCCGACCACCACCGCGCCCTGCACGATCACCAGGCTACTGGCGCCGGCGAGCAGCAGCGGCCACGAGAAGGAGAAGTACTCGCGCAGGGTGCCGCGGTCGTACCGCAGCCGGATCGGATACGGGCAAGTGACGATCGCGGCGATCGCCCCGCAGACACTGCCCACGAGCACGCCGATGATCAGGCTCCAGTAGCCGAGCCCGGCCGCCGCGAGCGCGATCGTGACCACGCCGGCGATCACCGGGTCGATCGCCTCGAGCGTGCGCTGGCGGACGAAGCGCATCTGCCGGTAGGCGATCCAGATCGGGGTGTGCAGCGCCGTGGTCAAGAACGCCGCGCACAGGACCATGCCGGGGACGAGGATCTCCGGGCGCCCGTAGAGGAGCGCGTAGAGCGGCATCGCCGCCAGCGCCAGGACGAGGAAGACCCCGGTGTAGGCGAGCTCGAGCGTGAACGCCTTCTGGAAGGCGAGCTCCTGGTCGCCCTCGTCCTGCTGTACGTACTTGTCGGAGATCCCGACCTGCTTCAGCCACGAGAGCGTGATCAGGGTCGCGATCAGCAGCCCCCAAAGCCCGTACTCGCTCGTCGTCAGGAACGCCGCGACGGCCACCCGCTGGAGGAGCCCGAAGAACGCGAGGCCGACCTGGAAGAGCGAGTTCACGATCCCGCCCCACGCGGTGTGCTCGCGCAGGGTCCGGCCGCCGAGCGCCAGCCTCTCCTCGAGAGGCTCGATCGCCGCCTCGACGGCGTCGTCCTCGATGATGCTCGGCGGGGTCAGCGGCCTCTCGGTCATCGTCTGCCGGCGATCGTCGTCGCCCGGCGTCGGGCGCGGCCGCAGAGGAGGCGGATCCGCGCTGCCAACGCCTCGACCGGCGATGGGCTGCCGGGCGAGTAGGCGACGAGGTGGGAGCTGCCGTGATGGATGCGATACGACCGCAGCCGCCGGGCGGCCGCGCGGTGAAGCAGCTCGTCGATCGGCAGCTCGTGGTGGATCTGCTGCTCCTCCTCCTCGGGCTTCGGCTCGAGCAGGTTGACCAGCACGAGGTCGGCCCGGCGCTCCATCTCGACCAGGAAGGCGAAGGGGTCGTCGACGTGCTCGATCACGTCGAAGGCGTAGGCGGCGTCGAAGCCCTGCGGGACGGCGCGGTCGAGATCGTGAATCGGCGCCTCGACCCCGCGACGCGCGAGCCGCCAGCGCAGGTACTCGGTGCTCGGGTTGTCGAAGTCGGCGAACTCGACCTGGTACCCGGCGGCGAGCAGCAGCAGGCCGTCGGAGCCGATCCCGCACCCGTAGTCGAGCACCCGGGCCGGAGGGGGCACCAGCCGCACGAGCTCGCGCAGGTAGGGCAGCTTGGTCCCGGTCATAGCGAACGCGGTCAGGTTGTAGAGGTAGCCGTGCGAGCTCCGGTAGAACGCCTGCTCGTCGCCGCAGCGGGAGTACTCCTCGTCGAGCTGCCCCTGATACCTCTGCAGCCTGTCCAGCTCGAACCGATCTCCCAGATAGCGCTCGAGGTCGTCCCGCTCGCGCGCGGGATCGAGGTCGAGCGCTGGTAGTTTGGCCGCCATGTCGACAGAGGCTACGGCGACGCCGGACGACAGCACCCTCTCCGAGCCGGAGCTTCGCGAGGCGATCGCGGGCGAGCAGTGGTACCACACCCTCGAGCTCGCGCCTGGGATAGAGACCCCCGGCTGGTTCGACCTCCGCGGGACGGCGTCCAGGATCCTGCCCGCGTCGCTGGAGGGCATGCGTTGTCTCGACGTCGGCACCTTCGACGGGTTCTGGGCCTTCGAGATGGAGCGCCGCGGAGCCCGGCAGGTGATCGGGATCGACATCCTCGATCCCTACCAATGGGATTGGCCCGCCAACAGCGAACAGGAAACCGTCGCAGCGCTGGCGGAGCGCAAACGCGAGGGGGTCGGCTTCGAGCTCGCCCGCCGCGCGCTCGGCTCGTCGGTCGACCGCCGTGAGCTCAGCATCTACGACCTCGATCCCGAGGAGATCGGCAGCTTCGACCTCGTCTACGTCGGCAGCCTGCTGCTGCACCTCCGGGATCCGGTCGGGGCATTGATGCGGACGCGCGCGGTGTGCTCGGGGACGTTGATCGTGTGCGACGCAATCGACCTCGCCAAGACCCGCCGCTTCTTTCGCCAGCCCGTCGTCACCCTCGACGGCCTCGGCAGGCCATGGTGGTGGAAGCCAAACCTGGCGGCGCTGGGGCGGATGGTCGAGGCAGCGGGCTATGAGCTGTCCGAGCGCCCTCGGCGCCTGCGCATGACGCTCGGCGCCGGCCACGGACAGCGCCAGTTCAAGCTCCGTTGGCTGGTCAGCTCGGCGGCCCGCGAGGAGATGATGATCACGTGGCTCGGCGATCCACACGGCGTGGTGGTCGCCCACCCGCGGGCCCGGCCGCGGGTGGGCGCGAGCTGATGCAGATCTCGGTCGTCCTCTCGACCCTGGGCAACTACGACGGGCTGGGTCGCGTCCTCGACGGCTATGAGCGCCAGCACCCGGCCCCGGACGGCTTCGAGGTGATCGTCGTCGTCGATGCCGCCGAGCCCGATCTCGGCGCCGCCGACGCCGCGATCGGCTGCCGCCCGTATCCGGTGCGCCGCTTGCGGGGCGCGGTTCCTGGGCTGTCGGCGAACCGAAACGCCGGCTGGCGCGCTGCGACCGCGGCTCTGGTGCTGTTCGCCGACAACGACACACTCCCCGAGCCGCAGCTCGTCGCCGAACACATCGAGTGGCACACGGAGCATCCGGCGGAGGAGGTCGCGGTGCTCGGCCACGTGCGCTGGGCGCGCAAGGTGCACGTCACCTCGTTCATGCACTGGCTCGACCACGGGATTCAGTTCGACTACCCCAGCATCGAGGGGATCGAGGCCGGCTGGGCTCGTTTCTACGGCGCCAACGTCTCCCTCAAACGCAGCTTCATCGAGCGCGTCGGCGGCTTCGACGAGCGGCGCCTGCCCTATCTCTACGACGACCTCGATTTTGGCTACCGAGCGAGCAAGCTGGGGCTCCGCGTGCTCTACAACCGTCGGGCGACGGTGGAGCACCTACGCGAGGTCGACCTCCCCTACTGGCAGCAGCGCATGGATCGTGCCGCCACGGCCGAGCGCGAGTTCGTGCGCAAGCATCCCGAGCTCGAGCCGTACTTCTTCCGCATGTTCAGCCACGCCGCCGAGCTCGAGCCCGCGAGCGGGCGCGGCAGGCACCTGATCCGGCTGGTGCCCCGCTCGGTGCCGTGGCTCGGAGAGCGGGTCTGGACGAGCGCCGACCTCTACTACCGCCAGCAGCTCGCCCCCTACTTCCTCGAGGCGTGGGAACGCCAGGAATCGGAGTCGGCGCCGGCCGAGGGACGAATCGTCGCGCCCTACCTGCTCGACCGCGACGCGGTCGGCTCGCCCTCGGGCGAGGGCTCCCAGCCTGGCGGCTCCTCCCCGGGCGGGCCGAAGTAGTCGATCACCCGCGCGGGCACCCCGGCCGCCAGGCAGTAGGGCGGGATCTCGCGCGAAACGACCGCGTTCGCACCGATCACCGAGCGGGTGCCGATGCTGTTCACGATGGTGCACTTGGAGTGGATCTGGGCGCCGTCCTCGATCCTGATCGCGCGGTAGTCGTAGCCCTGGGCGAGGAAGTGCCGGTCGAGGTCGCGGAAGCGGTGGCTGCCGTCGGCGACGTAGGTCGCCTGGCCGAGGCCGCAGCCCTCGCCGATCTCGATCGAGGTGTTGCAGGTGATGATCACGTCATAGGTGAGGTAGGAGCCGGCGCCGATCACGATCTTGGCGTCGGGCCCGCCGAGCTCGGCGCGGAACCCGCGCCGGAACTCGACCCCCGGCCCGACGATGAACTTGCCGCCGAACGGCACGTGGAGGCTGAACCCCGGGCCGAGATAGACCGGCTCGGTGAAGCGGATCTCCGCGTGCGGGTTGCGGATCAGCACCCACCACTTGCGAAACCGCGACATCACCCGCGGGCCCCAGCGGTAGCCGATCCGGGCCCAGAACCTGAGCAGGGCGTGCCACGCCGGCTGCAGCGTCCGCCGCACCGCACTCACGCTCGCGGTCCCCGGGCGTGGACGACGACGTGGGGCACCGCCCCCCGGCGATCGCGAAAGCGCATCCTGAAGCGGCCGTGGACGCGGGGATCCTCGAACCGCGCGCAGCGGATCATCGAGACCCAGGTGCGCGGCGACGGCCGCCACCAGGTCGACCAGGGCGTCTCGCCGCGGAACTCGGCGGCGTTGATCGGCAGCAGCGCGAGCCGCCGGCTGTATTCGTCGGCGAGCACGAACCGGTCCTCGCACAGCGCCGCCATCCGCTCGAGCGCGAGCATCGGGTCGCGCAGGTGGATCAGCACCGAGCCGCAGAAGACGAGGTCGAAGCGCCCCCCGAGCGCCTCGGGGGTCGCCTCGTAGATCGAGCCGCCGACCCGGCGGACGGAGCTGCCGAGGACGTCGCGGGCGAGGCGGAACCCCTCGCCCCGCTCGCCGTCCTCGCTCGGGCGCAGCCGCGGCGGCCAGTCGAGGTCCTGGATCCGGTCGACGTCTAGCGCCGTCACCTCGCCCCCGCGTCGCTCGAGCTCGAACGCCCAGAAGCCCTCGAAGGTGCCGACGTCGAGGCAGCGCTTGCCGGAGAGGTCGTCGGGGAGCCCGTAGCGATCGACGTAGGGACGGAGGTCGAACATCCCCGGCGTGACCAGCCCCGGCGCCAGCTCCTGGGTGTGGTACCAGCCGATCCCGTCCAGCCGCGCCCGCAGCCGGGCGACGGCGTCGGCGTCCCGCCCTCCGCCCACGCGATCGGCCTCTGCTTGCTCCTGCACGGCCCGCGAAAGCTAGACGATTCATGCCAACCGCTCGCGCGGTTACGTGCGGCTACGGCGGATCGGTTGCGCTAGCTTGGGCGCCCGATGTCGAGCGAGGAAGCGATCGAGGCGGGAGCGGCGGCGCTGGGCGCGCGCGGCAACGGGCTCGCGCCGGAGGCGCCCCGGCCGGGCGAGACTGTGCTGGTGACGGGCGGCGCCGGCTACATCGGCTGCGTGCTGGTCGAGCGCCTGCTCGAGCGCGGCTACCGGGTCCGGGTCCTCGACCGCCTCTACTGGGGCGAGGAGACGCTCGCCGACGTAGCCGACCGGATCGAGCTCGTCGTCGCCGACGTCCGCGACGTTCCCACCGATGCCCTCGACGGGATCGACGGGGTGCTCCACCTCGCCGGGCTCTCCAACGACCCGACCGCCGAGTACGACCCGGAGGCGAACTGGCAGATGAACGCGATCGCCACCGAGGCGATCGCCCGCAGCTGCACGGAGCGCGGGATCGAGCGCTTCGTCTTCGCCTCCTCGTGCTCCCTCTATGACGGCCTGCCGCCGGCGATGCACGACGAGTCGGCGACGATCGAGTCCGCCCGCGGCGCCTACGCCGAGTCGAAGCGCTACGCCGAGGGCGCCCTGCTTGGGCTCGTCGACGACGGGCTCTGCCCGGTGATCCTGCGCAACGGCACCGTCTACGGCCACAGCGCGCGGATGCGCTACGACCTGGTCGTCAACACGTTCGTCAAGGACGCCTTGCTCGCCGGGCGGCTGCTGCTGCACGGGGGCGGCTGGATGTGGCGACCGCTGGTCGACATCCGCGACGCCGCCGACGCGATGATCGCCGTCTACGAGGCCGACACCGACCTGGTCCGCGGCGAGGTCTTCAACGTCCTGCACTCGAACTACCAGATCCGCGAGCTGGCGATGCTCGTCGCCGGCTCGGTGCAGCTGCTCGGGCGGCAGGTCGAGCTGGAGGAGGCGCCGCTGCCGAGCCTGAACCGCAACTACGAGTGCTCGAACGCGAAGCTCTCTGCCCGGCTCGGCTTCATCCCCAGCCGCTCGGTCGTCGACGCGGTCGCCGACCTGCTGCCGAGGATCGACCTCTCCGACCCGGCGAAGCTCACCGACCCGCGCTTCTACAACATCCGCTGGCTCGAGCTGCTCTCTGAGGTCAAGCCGCGGCTGGAGTCGTTCCAGAAGGTCCTGTGAGCGGTCCGTGCGGGCGCTGATCACCGGCGCCGCCGGCCAGCTCGGCAGCGACCTGGAGGCGATCCTCCCCGACGCGCTCGCCCGCGACCACGCCGCGCTCGAGATCACCGACGAGGGCGCCGTCGAGACCGCGATCGCCGACGCCACGCCCGAGGTCGTGTTCAACTGCGCCGCCTACCACAACGTCGACGAGTGCGAGCGCAGCGAGCAGGCGGCGGCGCGGGTCAACGTCGAGGCGGTAAAGCGGCTCGCCGAGGCCTGCGCCGGCGCCGGCGCGAAGCTGGTCCACTTCTCGACCAACTACGTCTTCGACGGCAGCCGCGACGCGCCCTACGGCGAGCACGACCTCCCGAGCCCTCGCAGCGTCTACGCGATCACCAAGCTCGCCGGAGAGCACGCCGCGCTCGCTTACCGCCCGGGCGCGCTCGTCGTCCGCACCGCCGGCCTCTACGGTCGCGCCGGCAACGTCTCGAAGGGGGGCAACTTCGCTCAGCGGATGGTCGCCCGCGCGCGCTCCGGCGAGCCGATCCGGATGGTCTCCGACCAGCGGCTCACCCCCACCTTCACCGCCGATCTCGCGCCCGCCGTCGTCGACGCCCTCGACGCGGGCGCCGAGGGCATCCTCCACTTGACGAACGCGGGCGCCTGCTCCTGGCACGAGTTCACGCTCGCGATCCTCGCCGAGACCGGGATCGAGGCCGAGGTCGAGGCGGTGCAGACGAGCCGCCGTCCGGGCACCGCCGAGCGGCCGCTGAACGGCGTCCTGGCGAGGCCGCGAGCGGACGAGCTCGGCCTGGCCCTGCTTCGCGACTGGCGCGAGGCGCTCGCCGAGTACCTCGCCAGCGCCGAGCTCTAGCTCGGCTGGGCCTCGTAGACGAACGGCAGCTCGTCGGCGATCTCGGCGAGCCGCGGCGCCGAGGCGTCGCGGGCCGACGGCTTCAGCTCGAGTCCCGGCGGCCACTCGATCCCGACCTCGGGGTCGTCGTAGGCGATCCCGCGCTCGATCGACTCGTCGTAGTAGGCCGAGCACTTGTAGAGCACGTCGGCGCTCTCGGAGACCACGCAGAAGCCGTGCGCGAAGCCGATCGGGCAGTAGACCTGGCGCAGGTTCTGGTCGTCGAGCTCGAACGCCTCCCACTCGCCGAAGGTCGGCGAGCCCCGGCGCAGGTCGACGACGACGTCGACGATCGCCCCACTCGAGCAGCGCACCAGCTTCGCCATCCCGGCGCCGACCTGGAAGTGCATCCCGCGAACGATCCCGCGGCGCGAGCGCGAGTGGTTGTCCTGGACGAACTCGTCCTCGATCCCGAGCTCGGCGAGCACGCTGGCGCGGTAGGTCTCGGCAAAGAAGCCGCGCTCGTCGCCGTGGATCACGGGCTCGATCAGGATCGGGCCGTCGATGCGTGTCTCGAGCCGCTTCAACGGCCGCGGATACTATTCGCCGCCGCATGCGAGTCCGCGACCGGCTCCGCCGGGTGATCAAGTCTCGAGGGGATGCCTGGGACCGCTCGCGCGAGCGGTGGCGCGCCGCGAAGCCTGACGCCCACCTCACCTGGGGCGCCGAGCTCACCGGGGACGCGTTCATCGACAAGGCCGCGGCGCAGAGCGCCTTCGGGCCCGATCGCCGCGTGCTCGAGGTCGGGCCAGGCTACGGCCGCGTGCTGCGCAGCTGCCTGGAGCGCGAGATCGAGTTCGAGAGCTGGCTCGGGGTCGATCTGTCCGCGGACAACGTCGCTTTTCTCGGCCAGCAGTTCGCCGACGAGAGGATCCGCTTCATCGAGGCCGACGTCGAGCGGGTGGTACTCGACCAACCGGTCGACACGGTGCTCTCGTCGCTCACCTTCAAGCACCTCTACCCCTCGTTCGAGGCCGCCCTGGCCAACCTGGCGCCGCAGCTGCGCCCCGGGGGCCTCGTGCTCTTCGACCTGGTCGAGGGCGAGCGGTCCTACTTCGAGGAGGATGACGTCACCTACATCCGCTGGTACCCCCGCGACGAGGTCGACGAGATCGTCCACCGCGCGGGACTCGAGCCGGTCGGCTTCGACGAGGTCCAGCACCACCCCGACATCACCCGGCTGCTGGTGGTCGCCCGCCGTCCCGACGGGTCGTGAGCCCGGCCGGCGGGACACCGGTCGCGATCGCCGTCGTCTCCACGAACCTGCGCAACTTGCTCGCCGCCTGCCTCGAGTCGATGCGGGCCGACTTCGACGCCGGCCGGGCAGAGGTCTGGGTGGTCGACAACGCGTCGACCGACGGGTCGCCCGGAATGGTCCGCGAGCGCTTTCCCTGGGTGAAGCTGGTCGCCTCCGAGAGCAACCTCGGCTACGGACGCGCGATCAACCTCGTCGCCGAGCGCACGACGACGGACTGGGTGGCGCCGGCGAACGAGGACATCGAGTTGCGCCCGGGCGCGCTCGAGCGGCTGATCGAGGCCGGCTCGGCGCACCCGGAGGCGGCGATCGTCGCGCCGCGGCTCGAGCTGCCCGACGGCTCGACCCAGCACTCGGTCCACTCGTTCCCGACGCTCGGCTTCAGCCTGCTGTTCAACCTCGGCGTCCATCGGCTCTCGCGCCGACTCGCCGATCGCTGGTGCATCGAGGGCGCCTGGGACTCGACCCGCTCGCGCGAGGTGCCATGGTCGATCGCGACCTTCATGCTCGTACGCCGCGCCGCCTTCGAGGCCGTCGGCGGGTTCAGCCGCGAGCAGTTCATCCACTCCGAGGACCTCGACCTCGGCTGGCGGCTCGACCGGGCGGGCTGGCGGACGCGGTTCGAGCCCGGGGCCACGGTGTTTCATGTCGGCAGCGCCGCGAGTAAGAAAGCGTTCGGAGAGGACCTCTGGAGCCGCTGGATGGCCGCGACCTACTCATGGATGGCGCGCGAACGCGGCCTGCCCCTGACCCGCGCGGTTGCCGCTGTCAACGTAGCCGGCGCCGCGACCCGCTGGATACTGCTCGCTCCGCTGGCCCGAATCGCTCCCCGGCGATTCGCCCGCTCCCACGCCGCGGCTCGGGACTGGATCCGCGTCCACCGCACCGGCCTTCGCCCGCGCGCCGAGCTGCTCCGGGAGCATTAGAACCGTCCTCCGGTCACCGGGCGACGACGTCGGCCAGCGCTCCGGCGACCGCCTCGTTGAAGCTCTCCTCAGTGTGTGCGCGCGCGGCATCGAGTCCGCCCGCGCGCAGAGTGCGCCGAAGCCCGTCGTCGTCGGCGAGCCGGCGGACTGCGGCGGCCAGCGCCGTGGGAGAGTCGTGGGGCTCGAACAGCAGGCAGTTCTCGCCGTCGCGCAGGTACTCGGCCGACCCGCCGGTCCCGGTCGCGACCACCGGGCGGCCGACCGACATCGCCTCGAGCGGGACGAGGCCCCAGGGCTCCGGCCAGAGGACGGGAAACAGGACCGCGTCGGCCTCGGCATAGGCCGCGCCGACGCGGTCCCGCGGGAGCACCTCGAAGCTCACCCTGGCCGCGAACCCTAGGTCGGCGACGAGACGGCGGAGGCGCTCGGCGTAGTCGCGATCGCCGGAGCCGATCACCCGCAGCGTCGCTTGCTCGAGGTCGGCGAGAGCACGGATCGCGGTCTCGATCCCCTTGCGCTCGTCGATCCTGCCGAGGTACAGCAGCCGGCCTTGCCACGGCCGCTCCGGGGCGACCGGGAACGACGGGCGATCGACGCCGCCGTGGGCCACCTCCGAGTCGAAGGGGTCGACGCCGGCGGCACGCGCCCGTTCGCGAAGGTAGTCGCTGACGAAGACCCAGCGGGCCGCCCCGGCGAGGTCGAGCGCGGTCGGTACGCCGCTCAGTCTCTCGACCGCGAGGGCGAGAGCGAGGGGGCGGCCGAAGGCCCGCTGCCAGGCGTCGACCCGGGGCCCGTAGCCGAGCCACTCGTCGACCACGACCCCGACCGCCGGCATCCCGAGCCGGCGGCCCCGCTCCACCAGCGACATCGACATCCCCCCCATCGCCCACCAGCAGACCGCGTCCGGCCGCAGCTCGTCGAGGTGGCGCTCGAGCGTCGCGAGGTTGGAGCGCTCGATCCGCAGGCGCTTGCCGAGGCCGCGTCTGGGGAACTCGTGGTCGTACCAGTACCAGCGCAGCTCACGGTGCGCATCGGGGTCCTCCGGGAATGCCGCGTCGGGTTCGGGCTCGCGGTGGTCGGTGGTCAGGACCCGCACCTCCGCTCCGCGGGCGCGAAGGTGCTCGACGCTCGAGCGCCACATCAGCTCATAGCCGCCGAGGTGATGAGGCGGGTACATGTTGCCGACGGTGAGGACGCGGAGCTCTCGCGCGACCGGCATCTAGACCGTATGGCCCGCCGGACGCTGCCGTCCGGCTGAGCGAGTAGAAACGACAGTCGGCACCCGCCCGGAAGCGCGGCGGGTGCATACGCCGCGAGCTGCCACTCGCGGCGAGGCCAC